>NZ_JBZYWH010000029.1:0-62040 GCF_058932745.1 Hymenobacter sp. FMD4 | reverse complement strand
CAGCCAGAGCAACCGAGGCAGCAGCGCGGCTAGCACGCTCAATGGCTTCTTGGCGTAACACCGGCAGTTGGGTGACATCCAGCGCAAGACCTTCCGCCAGCACAAACTCAACATCGTTGATACCCAAGAAGGCCATGAAGGCCGACAAGTAAGAGCTGGTGTGTTCCACGGCTTGGGCAGGGCCGCTGGAGTACACGCCACCACGGGCTTCGCACACGACCACCCGCTTGTTGCCAGCCAGACCAACCGGTCCTTCAGCCGTGTAGCGGAAGGTTTTGCCCGCCACGGCAATAGCATCGAAATAGGCTTTCACCATGGGCGGGTAGCCAAAATTCCACATGGGCAGGGCAAACACTACGGTGTCAGCAGCCAGAAACTGATCTACCAGTTCGCCTAGGCGGTTTACTTTCTGCGTCTCTTGCTCGGTAAGTGCTTGTTGGGTAGCTAGCTTACCCCAGCCGTTAAATACATCTTCATCTATCAGCGGCACCTCATCGGTGTACAGATCAAGCTCCGTCACGCGGGCCTGCGGATGCGCTTGTAAGTAAGTGCCGAGGAAGGCCTGTGCCATCTGCACAGACACGGAAGTTTCCTGGGTTTTGGGCGTGCCCTTTACAAAGAGAACATTCATATCAGCTTGGTTTTGCTTGAATGAAAAGCATGTCTAGGCAAGTTCGATGTGATTTGCCATGTCACTTTCACATGTACATACATTAAATGTATGTACATAGTTTCTTGCTAACCAAGATATTTTTTTTGCCTACGTTCTCAGCAACTGATGCACACAGCACTTTCCATTTCCTAGCCTTCCGGTGATGCCTTTGCGAACCTATTCGCCGTGCTTATGTTCCTTTGCCCGAACAAACGAGAAGTTTTCTTCATGTCCTTTGCGCAGATAAAGTTGGTCGCCACCGATGTCGACGGCACCTTGCTCGACTCCCAGCACGTGCTCAGTCCTGATTTTTATGGTGTGTTCGATCAGCTGAAAGCTCGGCAGGTGCTTTTTGCCGTGGCCAGCGGCCGACAATACCATAACCTGCGCAAGCAGTTCGCTCCCATTGCCGACGATGTGGTGTTCATCGCCGAAAACGGCAGCTATGTGGTTAGCCAGGGCCAGGAGCTGCTGGTACAGGCATTGGCCCCAGCCGTGGTGCATGAACTGATTGTATTGGCCCGTCAGATTCCGGACGTGTACATCGTGCTCTGCGGCAAGCAGACCGCCTACGTCGACCATACCGGTCCCGATTTACTGCCTCAGCTGCAACAGTACTACGAAGCCGTGGCAGTGGTACCCGACCTGTTAGAGGTAACCGGTGACGAATTCCTCAAGATTGCCCTGCTCGACAATCAAGAAGCCGAGCGCAACAGCTTACCGCACTTCCAACGCTATCAGGGCGAGCTGCAGGTAACCGTATCGGGCCGGCACTGGCTAGACTTGGCCCATGGCCTCGCCAGCAAAGGCCGGGCGCTGGCGGCACTGCAGCAGCAGCACGGCCTGACGCCGGAGCAAACCATGGTCTTCGGCGACTACCTCAACGACTTGGATATGATGCCGCGGGCCCATTACAGCTACGCCATGGCCCATGCGCATCCACAGATCAAAGAAGCTGCCCGCTACTTGGCCAAGAGCAACGACGAGCACGGCGTGGTAGAGGTGCTGAGGCAATTGGTAGCGGCCCTGGTCGACTAAACCTACCTACAAGCCAGTACTGGCGTAAGTGTAGCGTAATGCCAATTATACTTACCGGATGTCCAACGCTTGATATTACCATGCCAGCGGTACTCAAAACAATACCGACGCCTGCATCCTACCCGTATGGATGCTGCGCAGGCCTTCGGGTTTGCGGCCGTCGTAGCTGATGGTGATGTTGAGGCCGTTGCTGAGTCGCTGCTCTAGGTTGATGTTCCAGGTTACGTTGTTGCCAGGACGCAGGGCTTGCAGGATTTCCAGGCCCACTACGGAAGTTTGCTCACCTTCGAAGCCGACACGCACGTAGCGAGTGGCGGCTGTGATGGTGCGCTTGCTTACCTGGCTAATGCGCGTTTCTACGCCCAGCTCATCGAACACACCGCGGGCGGGCGTTTCGTTGGGGTCGAGACGCAGGGTGTTGAGCTTGGTAGTGTGCTGATAAATGCCGGTGAAGCGCCAGGTGCCGGAAGGCTGGTAGCTTAGCTCGGGAGCCACCTCGTACTGCTCTACCCGGAAGTTGCGGGTGCTGAGGTAAGTGCTGCGATTTTCGCGAATGCTGCGCGTACCCGATACCCGGCTGGTAAACGACTGCGCCAAGGTACGGCGCAGCAGCAGGCTTTGGCTGGCGAGGTTGCGGGTATCGGTGCCGGTGGTAAGCAAGGTTTTCTGCTGGCTTTGCTGCACCGTCAGCTCCGAGCCGAAGATGGGATTGGAACGATTGAAGTACAGCGTGTTGCGCAGCAGCTTGTTCAGCGACAGCAGCTGGTCGCTTTCCGTCTGGTAGGCAAAGGGGTTCAGGCGCGCCGAAAGGGAGCGGTCGACGGTGCGGCGGTCCAGCGTGACGCTGCTCACCGTGCTAAAGCGGGCCAGCGCGGCGTGCCAGCCGCCATCTTCGCGCCAGTTGCGCGGGGCCGCCAGCAGCAGGCGATACCCGAAGCGGTTGGTAAAGGCCGTCACGTACTGATCGGTGAACAAGAACACCTTGATGTGGGTGCGGTACAGGGCATCAGGCGTAGGTGCTTCCAGAAATTCTTCCTTGTCCTGACGGCCATTGCCGTTCAGGTCGCCGGCGTAGTAGTGAGTGCCCTGCCCCTGCTGGCCGGTGGGCACCGGAATAAACACGTAGTCGCGCTTCGGTTCCCGGCCGGTAGCCACGTTGTACGTCAGCTCGGAGCGCACTTGGCCTTGTAGCAGGGCCACGTTCCAGCCTAGCTGGCCGAGCACGGTGCGCTGCCGGGCGCTGTCGCGGGCCTGCAGGTCGCGGTACGTGGCCAGCAGGCTCAGATCCTGGTACTGACCGAGGCGGGTAGTGAGCTGGCCCTGCCAAGTTTGCGCCACGCCGCGCAGTTCTAAGTCGGTTTGTTCGCGGTTGGGCGTTCGGTCGCGGCGGTAGGTATAATCGAAGCGGAACTTGGTTTTGGCGCTGTCCTGGCTTTGCAGAAACACGGCGTGCTCGTCGAAGTAATTGGCCGAGGTCAGCTCCTCGCCGGTGGGCAGGGCCACGCGGTTTTTATCGAAGCGGTAGGCGTAGCCGGGCACCACGGGGACGCGCACGTAGCGCACGGCGCCCTCGCCGCGGGCCCACGTCGACTGGCGCCCCGCGGCATCGGCCCCGAGCAGAAACAGCTCCCCGCGCAACTCCACGTCGCCCACGCGCTGGGCCGCATCAAACCAATGCTGCAAGCCGCTGACCTCACCGGCGCGGTACCGGCGGCTTAGGCGGTAGTTGAAGCCGTTGCTAACGTCTTTGTTGGCCCCGATGGCGAAGTTGAAGATGTTGTCGGCGCGCGTGATGATGCCGCCGGTGGCGTTGCTCTGCTGGGTGGCCGTAGCGCTCCAATTGCGGTCGAACTCAATGTCGCGGTACCGGTCGATGGGCGCGAAGCTGCGGCTGGTGTACTCGTAGTCCATAGCCGTGCGTAGGCGGTACTGACGTAGGCCAGGCACGTTTAGAGGCCGATCCTGCACGGCATAGCCCACGCGCATCGACTGACCTTGGTCGGACTGCGGCGAAAAGCGGTTCAGATCCAGCTGCGACGAAGCCACATCTACGAACACCGTAGCCGTGGAATCAATGCGGAAACTGGCGCCCGCCGAAATCATTTGCTTCTGCAGCGGCGTGGGCAACAGGCGCTCGGGCCGGTAGCGCCCGCGCGAGACGCCGTTGAGCGGGGCAATGTACTCGTACACCCGGCCGTTGGCGTTGACGTTGTTGGGGTCGGTGCTAAGCACGTAGTCGGCGGCGCCATTGCCCACATCGGTAAAGCGCACGTTGTACACGCCGCGGGTAGAGTCGGTCAGCGGCGCGAATACCCAGCGCCGCTCGCCGGTAGCAGGGTCGGTGAAGCGCACCCGGTTGTACTGTACCTGCCGGCGGTCGTAAGCTACCGAGTCGGCACCGGGCACAGCGGCCTGGGCTACGTTGGCGGGCAGGTCGCGCAGAAACTGCCGGTCGGAGTCGCGTAGCGTGAGGTTGGGTGAGTTGTCGGGGTTGTCGGCTTCGCGGTAATAGTTGGCGTGTACGCGCAGGCGCCCGGCCTCTTGGTAGTGGTTGAAATGGTAAAGCGAGCGGGCGTAGTTGAAATCCGAATACTCGTAATCGACGCGGATGCGGGTATTGCGCGTGATGAGGTGCCGGGGCGAAAAGGTCAGCTCAGCAGTGTTATAGTCGATGATATAGTCGCTGTCGAAGCCGCGTACCAGCAGGCGACCATCCAAGTACACGCGCTCCGAGTTGGCCAGGATGATGATGAACTGCTCACCGTTGGGCCCGCGCAGGCGGTACGGGCCCTGTACGTTCTCGATGGGTTCGACGGTAGTGCTGGCAAACTTACCCTTGGCTACGCCGGCGGCCACAGCCGTGGAACTGCGCCAGCCCGCGCGCTGCTGAAAATGCGCTTCCCCAGCTGCACCCTGTACGTTTTTGTAGAAGCGTAGGAAATAGTCCGGCTTGTTACGTAGCACCACGTCGCCAGCCGTCAGGGTCCAGTTTGGGTGGGTGAGCGTTACAAAAATGCGGTCAAACTCCTGCAGCTGCTGGGTGTTGCCTTCGGGCTGAAACGGTACGTTCTGGTCGCTGATAGCGGCCGTTAGGTTGATTTTTTCGGTGAGCTTACCTTCCAGCTGTAGGTTTAGGGCAGAATTGACGAACACATTCTGCGCGTTGCCGAAGGAAATACCACGCGTCAGGCTGCCGGTTTTGTTAATGCCCGGCGTGGCCAGTATCTGCTCTTGCTGCCCAAACGAGCCGTAGCCCATAAAAGGCCGCTCCTGAAAGCCGATAGAGTCCATGAGCGCCCGCGGCCTGCGCGCCATCGGCGCCGAGAGGCGCAACGGCAGCACGCGGTAGCAGACCAAAATGGAATCGGGCCGGTTGGTGACCAAGCGCATTTCCGCCTCCCCCGGCTCCGGCGACGCAATGCGGCTGCTAGGCCAATGAATCCGGTACCGATCCGTACGGGCATCGTAAGCCACCACGCGCCCCCGGGCCGTGACGGACGATGGCACCACCGTCAGTGCATCTCCCAGGCTGAACTCGGTGGTATCGCGCCCGGCCGGCACCCGCACCCACACGCACCGCCGCGACGAAGGCACCGCCTCCTGCGCCCACGCCCGCGCGCCCGCCAGCAGCAAAGCCAGCAGCACGGCAAAGCGCAGACAACAGCGTAAAGGATGCGGCATAAAACAACTCAACGAACGACGGGCAAACGTAGCATAGCGCAAGAAAAATCCACGGCGCGCGTGTGCCGCTGCGAGCTACTTTATCAACAGTTACAAGAGCCTCTGCGCTTGTCTATTTCGATTGATTGCTGCACTAGCTGAGCACCCTAGCGCGGTGCCTGAGGTAGTTCAATAAAGAACGTAGTGCCTTGCCCCTCCTGGGTTTCAAACCAGATCTGGCCTCCGGCACTCTCAATGCCGCGCCGTGCCACGGCCAGCCCGATGCCGGAGCCTTTTTCTTTGGTAGTAAAATTGGGCTTGAAGATTTTGTCGCGTACTTCTTCCGAAATGCCACTGCCGTTGTCCTGAATACTGATGCGCACCTTCCCCGGCGCATTTACCTCCACGCATGCCTGCACCTGGGCCTTCCGCTCTTCCGGCACTGACTGCAGCGCATTCAGTAGCAGGTTATTGAAAGTACGCACCAGCAAGCTTTCATCCGCAAACACTTCCGTATCCTCTGCCTGTGGCGCTACTTCCATGGTTACATGCTGATGCAGGGCTACGCAGCGCCGCAATACCGATGCAATGGCCAGCCGCTCGGGGCGCATAGCCGGCAGATTAGTGAAGTTTGAAAACGAAGTGGCAATGTCCGTCAGCACGTCGATCTGGGTGATGAGCGTTTGGGAAATGCGACCGATCATCTCCTCCAGGTTGCCGCGTTTTTCTGCCAAGGCCCGCTGCAAGAACTGCAAGCTCAGCTTCATCGGTGTAAGCGGGTTCTTGATTTCGTGCGCCACCTGGCGGGCCATTTCGCGCCATGCCGCTTCTTTTTCCTGCATGGCCAGCTCTTGTTTGCTGTCTTCCAACTTGTGCAGCATAGTGTTGTACTCCCGCACCAGCAGCCCAATCTCATCGTTCGACTCGTAAGCCAGCGGCTCGTTTTGGCCGGTAAGCGTGGTATGACGCAGCTTTTCCGTAATCAACTTAAGCGGCTGCGTGAGTACACGAGTGGCCACGAACGTGAGGAAAAGGAACAGAATGAACATCACAGTAAAGATGTTCAGGATGGTCGTTGTCAGTTCCGTCAGCTTGGTATCCAGTTCCTTTTCCGAGTCGAAGAACGGAATGCCTACGTAGCCCACTACTGCCCCGCCCCCCTGCGAAGCCGACTGCGACCGAATCGGCAAATACAACGTATTGAACGACAAGGTACCGGCCTGCTCCGTAAGCAGAATGCGTGGTTGCCCCCGCTCCGCCAGCGCCACCACGGCCTCCGGGTTCATCAGATTGCTGAGCAGGCCGGCTTCAAAAATGAGCGGCTGACTGCTTACCAGTAGCTGCCCCTTCGCGTCGTACAAGTTCAGATCGGTTTCCGTCAGCGTCGATACGTTTTCGGCCAGTTGAGCTAAACGCCCCCGGGTGGTAGAATCGGCAAGCAATGCCCGGTTCTTGAGCAGGTTGGCCTGAGCCAATTGGCCGCGTCGGCTGTAGCTGCGGCGCAGGTCCCGCTTGTAAGTATCGGTAAAGAGGCTGGCCGTAGCCAGGCTAACTACCAGCAGCGTCAATAAAATGCCTACGTTCAAGTACACTTGAATCTTGGCACTGAAGGTGGTTCGGAACAACCGCACATGCTTGCCGCGCACCGGTAGCAGCACCAGCCCGAACAGCAACCCACCGACTATGTGCAGCAAAAACCAGAACGAGAAGTTGGCCAGCCACTCCGTCGAGGCATAAGTGGGGGTAGATACCACCACTGTGCGGCGCTGTGGGCCGTTCACGCCGAGGTGATGCGCCCCGTTCAACGTAAGGCCGGTAGAGTACAGCCGCTCGTCATGGAGAATGGAGAACGGCAGTTGATTCACGTAGTCGAAGTCTCCTTCGCTGTACATCAGCCGCTGGTTTTCATAGCCGGCATAGCTTAAGTCTTTGCCTAGCTCCGGCTGAAAGTATTTCTGATCGACGAGCAGCTCCGGAACCAAGCTGTTAGCCGTGAGCTTCTTCAGCGTAAGCTCCAGCAGCACGGTAGCCGTGGTGCCGCCCACGGTAGGTACCGGCACAAAGGCCAAGTAGCGCCGCGATTCAAACGAGCCGGCTCCAGTTTGAAGGTAAAGGTTGGGCAGATCGGTAGGTAGGGCTTGGCGCAGTAGTTGGGCCCGGACTTCAGACAGCCTTGGCGCTGACGCGGGTGCTCCCATTGGACGGCCACTGCCGTCGTAGAGCGTTACGCGCACTTCGTACTTATCGAAATAACCGCGTAGGTAATACTTGGCAATTCTCAGACGCACTACATCCTGGTTGTCAAAAGGGCTGGCCAACTTGACGCGCACCAAAGGGTCGGCAGCAATATCCCGGGTCAGTGTAGCCAGCAAATACTCGCCCTGCAGGTCGTTATCGACAAGCAGATTACCCGCCAAGCGTTGTTTGTTCAGGATCAGCTGTTCATTAAAGTGCTGATACAGTGCCAATGCCCCAAGGCTGGCACTCATACCCAGCATCAGGAACACGAATACATACACCCGAAACGGTAGCACAACGGCCAGCTGACGCAACGCCGCCACGCGCAACAACAGGAAAAACAACAGCGTGAGCCCCAGCAGCACCACCAGCATTTCCCCCAGGGCAAAACCCACCGGTAGTACGAGGAATGGGGGCACGCCGAGCAGCAACAAGTGCACAGGCTTGGGTTGGTCGCGTACGGCCGCCAGATATAACTGCGTAAGCAGCCAGAAACCTACCATGTAGCTACCAGTATGCAACACAATTGCCAGGCATAGCAGTAGCTTAAAACCCGAAAACTGAATGCTTTGGGTTACATCGAGTACCAGCTGCGAATTGTTGACCGTGCTGAGGTAGAAATAGTATAGCGCTACCAGCACTCCGTAAAAGAGTAGCAACGCTACTCCAGCCAGCCCTGTGCGCAGCGGTCCTAGCGGTACCCGGCGCACGTAGCGTACCACCCCGTAGCGCCTAAATAACAGCAAGGCATACCAAGCAACTACCAGTAGCAGCATTGCATTGATGAGCAAGTCACCCAAGGATGGGGAAACCCACGAAGCTGCGAAAACCTTAGGGTCGAAGAGCGGCAATTCAATAAACGAGAACGGCAGGTTGTAGCTCAGCAACACTGAACGTAGCAGCGTTAGCGCCAGCACAATGGACAAAGCACCTGCCCACGATTGGCCGCGTCTGAACAGCTTGCGCGCCACCATTGTAAAAGCTGCTACGTAGAGCCCGATGCCTAACAACAGTAGCGCAAGCGGCACATATTTGCCCGTTATGGGATTTGGCTGCAGGCTTTCTACCGAAACGAGGTAACGCCCTTCGTGCGAATACAGCTGAGGTAGGTCTGGATTCTTTTCGGCATTGATTACCAATCGTATTTCTGTACCTCGGAACAGAGCCTGTTCACCACCCTCGCGTAGGTAACGATTACTAATCCCGTACTGCTGCCGCAGCGGTATGTAAGTCAGGATAACGTAACTGCCAGCGGTTCGCCGCACAGCGAGGTAGCTGCCAAAGCGCATTTCCACCAACCGGTCATGAAAGGCTTGGCGGGCATTTTCCAAGTCCGGCCGCATGGTGTGGTCCGACCAATACAACAGCGCATTGTTACGAACCACAAAAGTGGGGTAAGTAGCCGTTCGCAGGGTACTAAAGCTTCCCTGCCCGCGCAAGAGCTGCACAGCCAGCGTGGCCGCTTCGCGTTCTGCCTGCTGCTCGGCAGCAGAAAGCAGCCGTTGTAACCGGGCCACATCGGTGCGTACCAGCACCCCGGGGGCGGTAAAATGGTTGCTTAGATAAGCTCCCGTAAAGCAGAGTATGGCCGCCAGCAACAACGCCAGCGGTAAAAAGCGCTTGGTCACAAATTACGCCAATCAGATAAATGATGGGAAATGAGCCGCTTCGCAAGCGGCATTAGCCCGGCAATAAGCAAAAATGCCGCCATCAGGCGGCATTCCCATGCTCTAATTACTTGAAAGCCAGTTCTAGGTAACTACTACGGATACTATAGCGAGGCCTGCTGGCGCTTACGACGCACGTTACGATACCAGAAAAAGCCAACTAAGCCTCCCATTACATAAGGCGCAGCCATCATGTATAAAATGCCCTTGTTCAAACCAGAAATGTCGTAGCCATCCTTATCGGTGCGCGCCGACTCTACATTGTTCTTACATAACGTGCACTGCGCCACAGCTGCGAGTGGTGCGGCGCTCAGCAACATAAAAAGCAACAAGGGTAGCAGCGTGGCAAATACCTTTTTCATACTTCTTTCAACAGCAACGGGCAAGCAGAGTTCCGTCCGTTTTAGTGAGTGTAATACGGGGCAATCATGAAGTATACGATTACGCCCGTAACCGATACGTACAACCAGATGGGCAGGGTCCAGCGAGCAATGCCGCGGTGTTTGCCAAACTGGTTCGTAAGTGCAAAGTACAGCGTAAAAAGCACCAGCCCTACTGTCACCGCGGCCAGCAAAATGTGCGTGAGCAGTATGAAGTAGTACACGTAGCGGATCAACCCTTCGCCACCGAAACGAGTCGTTTCAGTTTGGGAGTGGTACACCACGTATGAGACTAAGAAGACCGACCCAAGTAGGAATGCAGTTCCCATCATAGCTCGGTGCTTGGCTACATCCTTGTTTCGGATGAAATAATACCCGGCTACCAAGCACAAGGCTGTTAACGAATTCAGGCCGGCGTTCAGGCCCGGCAGAAAGCTTACGTCTGCGCCTTCGATGCGGAAAAGCTGCGGAAAGTAATACAGAACGGCCACTGCCACCGGAATAATAATTCCTAAGGCTAGCATCACCACTTTATACCCGCGCGGCGTTGCGGGTCCAGCCGTCAGGCCGGGATTATTCGTGGTCATAGGTGTAAAGCAAAATGCGTATTTCGGTCATCAGCCGATCAACTTCCTTCGGGTCGAGCCCATCGTACATGCCGCGGATCTGCTTATCTCGGTCGACAAGCACCAGCCGCTGGCTGTGTACTAAACCGGGAGTAGAAGCAATAGTTGCGGGTCCGGGCAAGGCCACTTTGTATTCTTGCAAAGCCAGCCGATTGATACTGTCTTTGGCTCCCGTGAGAAAATTCCATTTCCCAGGAATAGCACCGTAGCGCTCAGCGTAGTCTGCCAGTACCGCTACTGAATCGTGCTGCGGATCCACGGTGTAGGATACCAGCTTCACGCGCGATTCTTTGCGAAACTTCTCTTGAACTCGCTGCAATTGGGAATTTAAACGAGGACAAACTTGCGGGCAGGTCGCAAAAAAGAAACTCGCGACATATATCCCGTTGTCGAGGTCTTTTTGGGTAATCAGTTGCCCTGTTTGATTGCGCAATCGGAAATTCCCGACCCGGTGAAAAATCGTATCGCGCTGCCACTTCCCCCCTACCTGCGTGGAATCCACACGGACGGGATAGTAAGTGCGCAGCGCGAAATGATTGGTACCGAAACTGAATAGGAACAGGAAGGCCAGTACCGGCGCAAGCAAGAGGAGGCCCAGAATCAGAACCTGCTGGGGCCTCATCCTTCTACTTGTATGCGCTGAAAATAGCTTCGCCTACAAAGCTACCCTCAGAAATCAGGGCCACCAGCAACCAAATGAGCAGGGCCATCGGAATCAGAATCGACCAGATCAAGCCTTTGGTTTCGTGGCGCAAGTGCATGAACTCGGCGACGATAAAGAAGGCTTTGAAAATGGTAAGGATGATAAAAATGCTGTTACGCAGCGTGCTGGCCGGCATGATGAAGGCCAAGAGGAATTCGAAGCCGGTGATGGCCACGATCCAGAGAAGCGCTTTCAGAATCGGCTTGACGTTTGGCTTGCCGTGTACTGCGTGCCCTTCGGCGTTGTAGTCGTGCTCGGAAGTGTGGTGAGCCATTTTATTGACAGTTTATATGGTGAAATGGCTAAATGGTTGATTGTTCTGCTTGAACATTCAGCCATTTAGCCATCGGGCCATTTAGCAAATTAGATGAGGTAGAAGAAGGTGAAGACGAATACCCACACCAGATCTACAAAGTGCCAGTAGAGGCCAATCTTTTCGACCATTTCGTAATGGCCACGCTTGTGAAAAGTACCGTTGGCGGTAGCAATGAAAGCGTACACCAGCAAGCAGACGCCCGAGAATACGTGCGTGCCGTGGAAGCCGGTGATAAAGAAGAACAGATCCGCAAAAAGTACCGGACCGTATTGGTTCATTGTAAGATTGGCCCCGAAGAAACGGGTGCCATCAGCCATCAGCGTACCTTCATCAGTACCGGTGATAAAGTGGCTCCACTCCCATGCTTGGCATCCTAGGAACATTCCTCCGAAGAGGATAGTCCACAACAGCCACTTCTGCACATCGTTTTTGTCCATGCGGTGGCCAGCCTCCACGGCTAGTACCATCGTCACCGACGACACGATCAGAATCATGGTCATCAGAGCCACGAAGGCCAACGGGATATCTACGCCGTGCAAACCTGGGAAGGAGTTGAACACCTTCTCTGGAATAGGCCAGTAAGCCGTGCTGAATTTGAAATCTTCGGGCGTGCCGGTGTAGGCAAGGTGGCGGTGACGCACCATGCCGTAGGTGGTCAAAAATGCCGCGAACGTGAAAGCATCCGACAGCAGAAAGAACCACATCATCAGCTTGCCATAGCTGGCCTTGAAGGGTTCATTACCGCCGTCCCAAGTGCCGCTGCGCGGGGCTTCGAGGGCCGCGGCGTTCTGCGGTGCCGTAGTGGAAGTGGCCATATTATGCGGGAAAAAACGAAATCAGTGGTTCAAAAGTAGAAACAAATACAGGTACAACCAAAGCCCACCGAGGAAGTGCCAGTAGATGGTGCCATTAGTCATAGCCATCATTTGCCGGGAATGCACCTGGTAGCGCAGGCTTTTCAGCAGAACTACCAACAGAAACACCAGACCTGTAATCAAGTGGAAGCCGTGCACTCCGGTCAGCACGTATACGAACGAGCCAGCCGGATTGCTGTCAGCCCCCCCAAAGAAAATCTTACTTTGAACTAATTCGCCCCAGACGCGCCACTGCCCGATCAGGAACAGAATACCTAAGGCGAAGGTGACTAGCATCGCCGTTTGTACGCGGCGCAACTCATCGCGACGTGCAGCATACCAAGCATATTGCATGGTGATACTGCTGGCAATAATAACCAGCGAGGTAAAAATCATACCGCCCGGCAAGTCAAATTCCAGCCAGTTGCCTTCGCCCCGCCGTACGATGTAAGCGCTAGTAAAGGCAGCGAACATCATGGTAATGCTGATAATCATCAGCCAAAGGAGGAAACGCAAAGGATGAATACCCAATGAAATTTCCTTGTTATTCAATGTTTCGGAGGGATGCATATCCGAAGAGTTAGAGTTTGTCGAAAACCAGGGCTATCTGTACTATCGGGAGGTACAGGAAAGAGCCGAACATGATGCGCATGGCCGCTTTCTTGGTACAAGTGCGCATTAGATAGAACGTCTGCATCAGGAATAAAACTCCGCACAGCACCGCAATAAGCGCAGAGGTTTTGCCTGTCATGCCAAACTGCATGGGAAGCAAACTGAGCGGAATAAGCAATAATGTATAGGTCATGATCTGAAAAGCCGTTTTCAGATTCCTTCCTCCTTCCGTCGGCAACATTCGGAAGCCAGCTTTACTGTAATCCTCATCAAGAACCCAAGCAATGGCCCAGAAGTGAGGGAACTGCCACATAAACTGTATTCCGAACAGAATCCAAGCCTCCACCGTAAGCATGCCGGTAGCCGCTACCCACCCAATCATAGGTGGCAGGCCGCCAGGTATCGCTCCTATTGCTACACAAAGCGGCGAGATACGCTTCATAGGAGTGTAAATGAACCCGTAAAGGATCAACGACACCAGTGAAATTACTGCCGTCATCAGATTGAAGTACAAGCCTAGCAGCAGCAAACCTGCTAGGCCGGTCAACAACACAAAAACCCACGCCTCAGTCACCGACAGCACACCTTGTGGTAGTGGCCGCTTGGCCGTCCGCTTCATCAAACGGTCCAAATCTTTTTCGTAGATCTGGTTGATGGTGTTGGCGGAACCGGTTACCAGCAAACCGCCCAGCATTACCAGTAACGCTTCGGCCCAATGAATGCGCCAAGCAAATTCATGCTGTCCCAATATGAAGCCAATGGCAGCTGAAAACGCTACTGTAAGCGACAGGCGGAATTTGAGTAACTGGAAATAGGCTCTGGCCTTGGTCATCAGCAGCGAAAACAAACAAGCTAGCCTTTCGGCTCCGAAACGGGCCGCAAAGTTACGCAACAACAAGCGGATGCTTGATGGTGTGGCTAGCTTCTACAGCTTGGCGGTAGCGAGTTAGGGTGAGAAACTGAACTCCAAATAGCAGAGTCCCCAACGTTAAGTGAATAGGTTGGGCAGCAGCAGGCATGGCAAAGTAGGCTAATGCGATGCCCGCAATTATCTCCAGAGCAATGACCACTAGAATACCAGTAGCCAACCGCTTCAGACCTGCCACCTGTGTTTGGTATAGCCGAATAGCAACGTAGACGTTAGCCAGTAACAGGACGGCAGAGAAAGTGCGGTGGAATCTGAAAACGCCACCCAATTGCTCCACCCATTGCTCGCGGTTTAGGTAGTTCAAGCTGAAAGCTACTACATCGATGTCCTCGCGCACCTGGGTGCCAAGTATGATTTGTAGAAAGGTCAATAATGTAATGCCAACCAGTCCCAACGTCAGCCCTGTAGCAACGGGCTTTTCGGATGATATTGAGAAGGGATTATCAGCTCGGATCAAGGCCCAAATCAACAGCGCCACTAGTACCAGCGCCAGGCTCATGTGAATCGTCACCATCACTGGCAGTAGGTTGGTTGAAACAACCAACGAACCCAGCCAGCCTTGTACGCCCACCGTAATAAAACTCAGGAATGCCGCCCAAAAAATATAAGGGTCTCGTCTGCGGTAGGGCCAAGCTGCTACGACTGTGGCAAAGATGAAAACACCAATAAGGGCACCAACCAACCGATTAACGTACTCAATCCACGTTTTAGTAGGATTAAAGTCTGTCTCGATGTACTGATTTGGGTGAGCAAAAATGTTGGCAGCAACTTCAGCGAAGCCAAATTTCTTAAGCGTATTTGCCAGCCGCTCGTTCTTCGCGACTCTTTGCGCGGTGTATATCTCTTTGTAATCAGCAGGTAGTTGGCTGATATGCGTTGGCGGTACCCATTGACCAAAGCACTTTGGCCAGTCGGGGCAACCCATTCCGGAACCAGTGCTACGCACTATGCCTCCTACCATGATCAGCACGTACACGGCTACAACAGTAAGCGTAGCTACCGCCCGAAAGCGGCGTGCAAAAACAGGTGTGTCCATCTTAAGTGTAAAACCAGAATAGCGCACGAAGTTCCGACCGAAATAGCTGAAAAAGAAAAGGGAAGCTCTTTTTCGAGCTTCCCTTTTCAGAAATCCTACAACTAGGATTATTCCATTTCCTTTTCGTACGGCAGGTTCGACGACACAGTCTGCGAATACGGTACGCTTTGCGGGATGAAGTCCTGCTCAGCACCAGGCTTGCTATAGTCGTAAGGCCAGCGGTATACAGCCGGAATAGCGCCGGGCCAGTTACCGTGACCGGGTTCTACCGGTGTAGTCCACTCCAGCGTATTCGAGTTCCAGGGATTTTCGGTAGCACGACGGCCACGGAAGATACTGTACACGAAGTTGAACAGGAACACGAACTGAGCGAAGAACGCCATGATGGCGGCAATCGAGATGAACATGTTCAGGTCGCCAAACTGGTTGAACGACTCGTACGCGGTGTAAGCGTAGTAGCGACGCGGGAAGCCAGCAATACCAACGTAGTGCATTGGCAAGAACACCAGGTAAGCTGCGAGAATGGTCAGCCAGAAGTGCACGTAGCCAAGCTTCTCATCCATCATGCGGCCAAACATTTTGGGGAACCAGTGATAGACGCCGGCGAACATGCCGAAGAAAGCTGAGCTACCCATTACCAAGTGGAAGTGAGCCACCACGAAGTAAGTGTTGTGCATCTGAATGTCCAGCGCCGCATTGCCGAGGATAATGCCGGTCAGACCACCCGAAACGAACAACGATACGAAGCCGATCGAGAAGAGCATAGCTGACGTGAAGCGGATGTTACCGCGCCATAGCGTAGCCAGCCAGTTGAAGGTCTTAACTGCTGATGGAACGGCAATGATCAGTGTTAGGAACATGAACACTGAACCGAGGAAAGGATTCATGCCCGTCACGAACATGTGGTGAGCCCACACTACGAACGACAGCAGCGAAATACCAATCAGCGAACCAATCATGGCGCGGTAGCCGAAGATGGGCTTACGAGCATTCGTTGCCAGAACCTCCGATACAATGCCCATAGCCGGCATGATTACGATATATACCTCTGGGTGGCCCAGGAACCAGAACAAGTGCTGGAACAGAATCGGGCTACCACCAACGTGGTTCAATGCTTCACCACCGATATAAATATCTGAAAGGAAGAAGCTAGTACCAAAGCTACGGTCGAAGATCAGCAGCAACGCAGCCGAGAACAATACTGGGAACGAGAGCAGACCCAGAATAGCCGTCAGGAAGAACGCCCAGATAGTAAGCGGCAGACGAGCCATGCTCATGCCAGCCGTCCGCAAGTTGATTACGGTGGTGATGTAGTTCACGCCGCCAAGCAGCGATGAAATAATGAACAGCGCCATCGAAACCAACCACATGGTTTGGCCAGCACCCGAACCCGGAATAGCCTGCGGCAATGCGCTCAGCGGCGGGTAGATTGTCCAACCAGCAGCGGCGGGACCCGTTTCCAGGAAAAGCGACATGAACATGATAACGCTCGACAGGAAGAAAAACCAGTACGAGAGCATATTCATGAAGCCCGAAGCCATATCACGGGCACCAATCTGCAGCGGAATCAAGAAGTTCGAGAACGTACCACTGAGACCAGCCGTCAGCACGAAGAACACCATGATAGTGCCGTGCATGGTTACCAGAGCGAGGTAGAACTCAGGATTGAGCTTTCCTCCTTCTACCCACTTGCCCAACAGCGGCTCCAGCCAAGTAAATTGAGCATCGGGCCAACCAAGTTGCAGACGAAATAGCGTAGAAAGCGTAGCACCAATAAAGGCCCAAATAATACCTGAAATCAGGAATTGCTTGGCGATAACCTTATGGTCGGTGCTGAAGATATACTTCGTAATGAAGTTACCTTCATGGTGCTCGTCGTGGTGCTCGTCATGGTGGTCACCAGCGACGTGGTGCTGGATATGCGGCGCACTAGTCGGCGACGAACCCATCGGAATATTAGTTGCAGCCATCAGAAAAGCATGCTTTGTGATTACTCGTTAGAGGGCGGCTTTCGCCATTTCGATTGAAGGCGTCACTGCAGCAGCAGCTTGTGCTTGTTCAACCGGCTGAGCCTGCTTCTGTTTGAAATCGGCCAGCACATCTGGGTTCTGCTCTACAAAAGGCTTCTGCTGAGCATACCAAGCGACGTAGTCATCCGGCTCGTCCACGATGATGGTCGCCTTCATAGCGAAGTGACCACGGCCGCAGATCTGATTGCAGGCAATTTCATAGTTGAAGTTAGGGTTACCCGTCTGGGCACGCATCTCATCCGTGGTCTTGGTAGGCGTAAACCAGAACTTGGTAGGCATACCTGGAACAGCATACATCTGCACACGGAAGTGTGGAGCGTACACTGCATGAAGCACGTCGCGCGAACGAATGCGCATTAGAACTGGGTGTCCTTTGGGTACGTGCACTTCACCAGCAGTAAAATCATCCATACCACGCTGATCGGCCAAGTCAAACCCAAACTCGTTGGTAGCGTCGATCAGGCGGTAGTTGATGTTGCCTAACTTTTGGTCACGACCGGGGTAGCGTACTAAGAAGTTAAACTGCTTACCCATGATTTCTACTTCGATAGCATCTTTGGGAGCGGGACCCATAATATTGGTCCACTCTTTCCAACCACCGAAGATCAGACCAGACATCACGACGGCTGGGATTACCGTCCAGATGATTTCAATCTTGTTGTTGTGCGAAAAGAAGAACGCCCGACGGCCTTCGCGGTACTGATAGCGGTACGAATAAACGAACAGTGCCACCTGAGTCAACACGAACACGATGCCGATAACAATCATCGTGGTCCAGAAGAGGCGTTCAGTATGCAAGCCGTGCACTGAGGCAATCGGCGGATTCATCTTGTCAAAGTTATCTACGAAGGAGTAGGCGAAAGCCGCACCACCCACAACTAAGAAAACCAACATCAAGATGGCATTAACCCGGTTGCTAAGGCCTACTGGCCGGTTGTAGCTACCTGAGAAAATGGAGGTGAGAATCTGGAGACGGAACAAGAGGCCGAAAACGACCAGCAAAAGCACCAACGCCAGTAGGATACCGAGAGCAATCATTAGTTCTACGTTGTGAAAGTCAGTCGTCCGAACAGCGCGACGCTTAGGTGGTGTGGTGTACGCTCTCCTCTACGAAGGGGTGGTTCACCGGAACCAACGGGGCCTGAGCAAGGCGCTTGGTCATCAAAAGCAGGAAGGCCCCTAAGAAAACCAATGCCGTACCGATTTCAATGATAAACCCGCTGTCAGCCTTCATCGTTCCGGGCATCACCATCATGTAGAAGTCAAGCCAGTGTCCGATCAAAATGGCCGTGGCAACCAGTTTCAGCATGATCATTTGACGCTTAGCGTCGCGGGTCATGAGCACCAAGAAGGGGAAGGCAAAATTGATGATTAGGTTGAAGAAGAACAGCCAGGTGTACTGATTGTTAAACCCACCTAGACGCTGATTGTAATACACAGCTTCCTCAGGAAGGTTTGCGTACCAGATCAGCATAAACTGCGAGAACCATATGTAGGTCCAGAAGATACTGAAGCCAAACATCAGTTTGCCGAGGTCGTGCAAATGGTTTGAATTCAGGAAACGCAGATAACCTGCTTGCTTTAGGTAGATAGCCGTGAGTGTGATGGCGGCAATGCCCGATACCCACCAAGAAGCGAATACGTACCAGCCGAACATCGTCGAGAACCAGTGGGTGTCAATAGACATAACCCAGTCCCAAGCGGCGATAGAAGAAGTTACAGCGTAGAGTACAAGGAACATCGCCGAAACATTAATGCTCTTGTCCCAAAAACCTGTGCCCCCGATTTGGTCTTCCTCTAGTGACAGCTTGCGCAGGCGCTCAGAGAAGAACCACCAGATGGCGATGAACGCCACCATGCGGAACAGATAGAAAGGCAGATTCAAAAAACCTGACTTACCTGCAATAATAGCATCATAGTGTTCCGAGCCCGGATCCATGATACCATGCGTACGCCAGTGAAAGATGTTGTGGCCGCTGGCAAAGAATACGATCAGCATGATGATGCCACCCGGAATCAGCCATACGCTGAAAGCTTCCGCGATGCGGCGCACCATGATTGACCAACCCGCGTAGGCTACCGTATTAATAGCTACGAAGACAGTCCCCACTGCTGAAATACCCAGAAAGAAAACGTTGCTTTGCCAAAGGCTGGTAAACAGACGACGCAGCCATATGGGTGTATCGCCATGCTCTACCGATGCACCAGCGCCCTCAGTAGCTGCGCCGTGCGCAGCACCGGCTACTTCGTGATGGCCACCAATGTTGAGAGCAGCCATAATAAGACCGATGGCCATAATCACGGCACCGGCGACAATGAACAGAATGAACCGACGCCGAGCGGCAGGAGCCAACTCCAGATACTCAGTCGTAATTGGTTCGTGGTGATGCGTTGCTGCCATATTGATTACTCTGCCGTGCCGTTACGTGCTTCAGTGCCACCTTGGCCCGGAGTCGCAGAACCCTTATTGGCCTGAGCTTGGCCATAGGGTTCCTGATTTTCGGGATTGGTTTTCTGTGATGGTTCGAGTTCGTCGCCTACCAGTTCGCTGATGCCCTCAGGGCCTTTGCCCTTTTGCAGCACGCGTACATACATAGCTATTTTCCAACGCTCCTCAGGGTTAACGATAGAGCCGTGAGGCATCATACGACCTTTACCCCATTGGATGACGTGGTAAATGTGCCCCTCGTTCATGTTGACGTAAGCTCCAACGGCGTAGTTAGGAACACCTTTGAACTTCTGGCCAACCAAGCCTTGACCGTCGCCCTGCTCACCGTGGCAATGCTGGCAAGCCCGGGTGTAAAGCACTTTCCCTTCCTCCAGGTTTTGGCGAGTATAAGGAACCGGATTACGCAGCGTAGCAGCGGCCGTCTCTACACCTTCCTTAGGAATGTGCGAGTAGTAATCCAGCTTGCCTAAAGGAACGGTTGCAATTGGAGGATTCCGCATGTTCATGCCGTACGGGTTAGCTTGGTTAGCTTCGTACTGCTTTAGCGGTTCGTACGGGATTGACTCGTACATCTGAGGCGCATACTCCAGACCAGTGTCGTTGGCGTCGTTACAGCTCGAAGCTAGTACCGAAGCAAACAGAATGGCCGAAGCCTGGACGCCGTATTTAAATGAGTGCGTCATTATTCTTTGGTCATTTCTTTCTCGTTCACTTCGGAAGCTCCATTCTGACGGAGCAGCTGAGTCAGTTGGCCCATATCGGCTCCTTCCTTCAGCTCAATCGCCATGACGAAACGGTCATCGGTAGAGCGTACATCCATAACCGGAACCTTCCAGCGTGGCCAGAGTTTGCTGATCAAAAAGAAGGTAATCATCATGCCGTGAGCTGTGAAGAGTACCGTCAATTCGAAGGTAACTGGGATGAAAGCGGGCAGACCAATGTGAGGTTTACCACCGACAATCATCGGCCAGTCAAAACCCATCATGTAAATCTGCATCCACAGCGCAAACGCCAGACCGCACATTCCATAAAAGAAGGCAGCAATCGGCAGACGGGAGCGTTCGATACCCAGTGCATCATCGATGCCGTGGACTGGGTAAGGAGAGAAAACGTCGTAGATTTTTACGCCGGCAGCACGGACGTTATCAATGGCGTGCAGAAGCACGTCTTCGTCCTCGAAGATGCCGAGCGCGTAACGCTTAGTCATGCTTGTTGTAGTTTACGGGGGCGGAGGCAGGAGCGCCAGTGGGACGGTAAGCTGACTGCTGGGCACCCGTGTTCGGGCCACCATAAGTCGGACCATTGTCCACACCGTATTTGAGGATGGATTTTACTTCGGCCATGTTAATCACTGGGAAGAACTTGGCGAAGAGCAGGAACAGGGTAAAGAACAGTCCCAGCGTACCAACATAGATGCCGATGTCGATGATAGAAGGCGAGAACATTGCCCAGCTTGACGGCAAGTAGTCACGGTGAAGCGAAGTCACGATGATTACGAAGCGTTCGAACCACATACCGATGTTCACAATAATCGACAGTACAAACGTAGCCGGAATGCTGTAGCGGATGCGGCGGAACCACACGAGTTGCGGGGAAATCACGTTGCAGGTCATCATCGACCAGTAAGCCCACCAATAAGGACCGGTTGCGCGGTTGATGAAGGCGTACTGTTCAAACTCAACTTGTGAGTACCAAGCGATGAAGAACTCGGTGATGTAAGCCACACCTACAATAGAGCCCGTAATCATCATGATTTTATTCATGAGGGCGATGTGCTCCAATGTGATATAATCCTCCAACTTAAATACTACACGGGTGATAAGCATCAACGTGAGTACCATAGCAAAGCCAGAGAAGATAGCACCGGCAACGAAGTAGGGCGGGAAGATGGTAGTGTGCCAGCCTGGTACTACCGAGGTAGCAAAGTCCATCGAGACGATGGTGTGTACTGAGAGTACCAGTGGGGTCGAAACACCTGCTAGGATCAACGACACGGTTTCGTAGCGGGACCAATGCTTGGCACCACCTTTCCAGCCAAAGCTCAACAGCGCGTAAGCGCGCTTGGCAATCGGGCCTTTGGCGCGGTCACGAATGGTTGCGAAGTCCGGAATCAGACCCGTGTACCAGAATACCAGCGACACCGAGAAGTAAGTTGAAATAGCAAATACGTCCCAGAGTAGCGGCGAATTGAAGTTCACCCACAAAGAGCCCCAAGTGTTTTGCAACGGTAGTACCCAATATGCAAGCCAGGGACGACCCATGTGCAGTACCGGAAACATTGCGGCGCAGATTACCGCGAAGATGGTCATTGCTTCTGCTGCTCGGTTGATAGAGGTACGCCACTTCTGACGGAACAGCAGCAGTACTGCCGAAATTAGAGTACCCGCGTGACCAATGCCGACCCACCACACGAAGTTGGTGATGTCCCAAGCCCAGTCAACGGTTTTGTTCAGGCCCCATTCCCCTATGCCGTACCACAACGTGCGGTAAACAGAATAAAAGAAGATGCCCAGAAAGAACAAGGCAACGGCTAGCGCGGCCATCCAACGGATGTTCGGCTTGGCCTCCACCTGGCGGCACACGTCCTGGGTGACGTCGTGGTACGTTTTACCGTTCGTTACGAGCGGTATGCGTACAGGCGAAACGTGCTGCATATTGAAATGTTAATTGGTTCGTGTTGACTTAGGCGTTGTGATGCTCAGCCTTCTTTTCAGCATGCTCAGCTTCAGGCGCAAAGAAGTTTGATACGTCGGTATTACGAATCTTGGTCAGATACGTAATATTCGGTTGCGTATTGATGGCTTCAATTACTTTGAAACCACGCTCTCCGTCTTCGCGACGCCAGATCTGCGATACGCGTGAGTTCGGATCTTTCAGGTCACCAAACACAATAGCTTGGGTCGGGCAGGACTGAGCGCAGGCAGTAACTACCTCCCCGTCGACCGGGCGACGCTTTTGCTTTTTAGCCTCCAGCTTGCCGAGTTGGATGCGCTGTACGCAGAACGAGCACTTCTCAATTACACCACGGGCACGTACAGTCACGTCCGGGTTCAGCACCATGCGGCCGAGGTCGGTGAACATGTGACCGTTTACCGTTTCGAACTTCTCGTTTGAGTAGTACGAGAACCAGTTGAAGCGACGCACTTTGTACGGGCAGTTGTTGGCACAGTAACGGGTACCTACGCAACGGTTATAGGTCATCTGGTTCAGACCTTCCGTGCTATGAGTGGTAGCCAATACTGGGCAAACCGTTTCACAAGGAGCGTGATTGCAGTGCTGGCAGAGCATCGGCTGGAAGATAACCTGCGGGTTGTCCGAAGGGTCTTCCATCATAGCGTAAGTCGACAGCTTGCCTTCCGTCTCAAACGAATCCTTGTGCGTGTCGGAGCTGTAGTAACGGTCGATACGCAACCAGTGCATTTCGCGACGGTTGATTACCTCCTGCTTACCTACTACGGGAATATTGTTCTCAACCTGGCAACCCAGCACGCACGAGCCGCAGCCAATGCAGGAGTTGAGGTCAATCGCCATTGCCCAGTGGTGATTCTTATACTCATAATCTTGCCACATCGACACCTTGTTAGGGCGCTCTAGGCCTTCCGGCGTAGCAATCTTATCGTATTCAGTTACCGCCTTGGGATTGGCAATGTATTGCGCCAGGGTCGCCTCCTGCACCACCGGCTTGCGGTCCATGATGGTGTGGTGGGTTTGCGTCTGAGCTATCGGTTGCTGAGCATCAGTTTTCTCAAGGGTAACCGTGGTATTGTATACCAAAGCACCATTACGCAACATTGCCAGTGGGTAAGCATTAGCGCCTACTTTATCGCCAACGCGGCCAGACTTTTCACGACCGTAGCCGATGGCAATACCTACCGAACCTTGAGCTTGGCCGGGTTGAACGAGCACCGGCAGTTCAATAGACTTGCCATTGGCCGTCACTTTTAGCACGTCGCCTTGCTCCCATCCTTGCTCCTTGGCCATGCTGCGCGACACTGTCACGTAGTTGCCCCAAGTTGCCTTCGACACTGGATCGGGCAATTCCTGCAGCCACGGGTTATTGGCGTGCATACCGTTGCCGATACCAACTTTTTCGTAGAGAGCAAGCTCGATGCCGTTGCCTCGTGCGGAGGCTACAGCCCCAGCAGCTTCACCAGCTGCCATTGCCGGCGCTACCTGCGCTGCATTGGCAGGCATCAGGGTACCAACAGCTACACCATCGTGGACAGCCTTGTCCCAACCAGCTTGGAAGTTAGCTCCAAGCACACCGCGCCAATTGTTGCGCAGGTAGTTGTAGTAGGTATTGGGGTTACCAGCCCATACCAGCAGGCTCTCTTGGGCCTGACGGGTTTTGAAGAGCGGCGTGATTACCGGCTGCGAAAGGCTGAGGGAGCCACGCTTAGGTTCGAAGTCATTCCACGACTCCATCCAGTGGTGGTCGGGGCACTGGTACTGGCACAGCGAAGTAGTCTCGTCCATTTTTTCATTGAACGAGATGCTGAGCAGATTTTTGTTCTGCAGTGCCTGCTTTATATCAGCGGCCAGCGGATGGTCGTAAGCGGGGTTAGCGTGGTAGAAGATTACTGCTCCTACCTGACCAGCCTTCATATCAGCGACCAGACGCTCCATACGAGCATCATCACCTTGACGCAAGAAAGAAGGCGTGTTAGGGTTGATGGTCGTGCCAGTGTTACCCAACGCAGCATTGATAGCCGTGACCAGCGTTTGTACCGCTACGTCATTCGACCCAGCAACCACTAGACCACGGTTGCCAGCAGCTTTCAGTTCGTTAATAGCTTTGGTTAACTGGGCATTTTTAAACGTTGCGCCAGCACCACCTCCAACGACACCATTATAAATGGCTAGGGCTACCTGATTTAACTCGGAAGGCTTTACAGCTACGCGAACGTCAGCATTAGCACCCGTGAGCGTCATGTTCGGCTCAAACTGGAAGTGCCGCGACATCGTCCGCTTATTGGAGGAAACCTTCCGGTTAACGATGTACTGCGAAGCGTATTCTACCGGCGAAATCCAAGTACCAAGGAAGTCGGCAGCAAGGCTGACGATTACGGCGGCTTGGCTGAAGTCATAACCGGGAACTACTCCCCCATTTGCCCGCAGCAGTGCAGTAGACGATACAGCATCATACTGAACATGTTCTGTGTTGGCGTAACGGCCAGCAAAATCAGCAATGGCACGCTTCGTGCTGGGGCTGATGATGGTTGGAGATACGATGGCAATACGACCAGTAGCGCCTGCCAGTTTGGTGCGGATTTCCTGATCGACGCGGTCCTTATCGGCAGCTTTACCATTGATGGCAAACGACTGCAGACGGTCCATATCGTATAGGTTCAACAACGAAGCCTGGCCGCGGGCGGAAAGTCCACCGCGGGTAACCGGCGACTCCGGGTTGCCTTCTACTTTGATCGGACGACCTTCGCGTGTCTTGATCAACACGCTATTGTAGTCTTGTCCGGTGAAGTAGGTAGAAGCGTAAAAGTTAGCAATGCCCGGATCGATTTCCTCGGGCTTGTTCAGGTACGGAATGGCTTTCCGAACTGGCGCTTCGCAGCTAGCCAGCGTGGCAGCAGCCAAGCCGAAACCCATGAGCTTGAGGAAGTCGCGGCGCGGTGCTACCGTGTCATCCGACGAGGGGTGGCTTTCCTTCACCGGCAACGACCCGAACTCGCTTAGGGCGTTGTGCAAAAATTCCGGCGAGTTTTCGAGCTCCTCGATTCCCTTCCAGTACTTAGGCGACTCTTGCATTTTTTTATGTAGTCAGTAGTCGGTAGGTAGTAGCTGGTGATGCACTCTTGGCAACCGCCAGCTACCCGATACCCTGTACTTTCAAATTAGTAGTGGCACTTCGAGCATTCGGTGCCGCCGTTCGACGACACGGTGAACGGAGCGCCGGCGTTGGCCTTGTCGTGCAGCTTCACGAGGTTGTCGTAGTAGCCGTTGCCCTTGGTGTTGAGCGGCGTTTCGCGGTGGCAGTTGATACACCAGCCCATGGTCAGAGCCGAGTACTGGTACACAACTTCCATGTTCTGAATGGGCCCGTGGCAGGTTTGGCACTCAATGCCACCCACTTGGGTGTGCTGCGCGTGATTGAAGTAAGCCAAGTCAGGCAGATTGTGCACGCGCACCCACTGAATAGGCTGGTTGCGCTGAATGGCACGGTAGATCTTCTTGATTTCGGGCGAGTTAGTCTTGATCTGCGAGTGGCAGTTCATACAGATGTTCGCCGAGGGAATGTTTGCCGACTTGCTCTTATACACAGAGGTGTGGCAGTACGCACAGTTGATCTGGTGTTCACCAGCGTGAAGCTTGTGCGAGAAGGCAATAGGCTGCGAAGGCTGATACCCCTGCTGCAAACCAATAGCCATCAGACCTTGAATGGACTCGTAGAGAACAACCAGTACGAACAGCGTACCAACAGCACCCTTGAACCAGCCTGACTTCAGGATACCCATCCAATCCGTCTTCTGCTCCAGAATCTCTACGTCACGGCCATCAAGGTCCTTGCGGCCACGCAGTACATCCTTCATGATGTTGGCGATGATAACAAGCGTTACCACCAGCACAATCAGTACTACTACAAGTACAATCAGTACGATATTGACATAACCACCAGCTCCGCCGGCAGCGCCGCTGTCAGCAGCCTGAGGGCCACCTTGAACCTCGGTAGCAGTTTGCCCCTGCAAACCATCTTTACCTTTACCTTCTTCCGCCTTGACGTAAGCGAGGATGGAGGTAATTTCTTGGTCGCTCAACGCGAAGCTGGGCATTTGCTGCTTCTGGT
Organism: Hymenobacter sp. FMD4; assembly: GCF_058932745.1. NCBI lineage: Bacteria > Pseudomonadati > Bacteroidota > Cytophagia > Cytophagales > Hymenobacteraceae > Hymenobacter > Hymenobacter sp. FMD4. The sequence goes on along the minus strand of NZ_JBZYWH010000029.1, from coordinate 36,052 downwards.
ACTCGTTGAAGATCTTCACCGCGTACTCATCGCCGCTGGCTACCATCTTACTCGAGTTTCTGATCCAATTGATCAACCAAGGCTGCGAGCGGCGCTCATTGATGCCAGCCAGTGCCGGACCAACGACAACATCGTTGATGGCATGGCACTGGGCACAGTTGCCTTTGAAAAGGGCGTCGCCGGCGGAAATAACAGCGGGGTCACCGGCGGCGGCGGAAGCAGGAGCACCGGCAGCAGCCGCGGGGGCTGCTCCACTTGTTGCTCCGGGGGTCACACCTTCTTTGCTCACGGTTGCGGCGTCCTGCGCGGCCACTTGGCCAACGGCAGTAAACGTCAGAAACAGAGCGAGAAGCCAGTGTGAAAAAGGACGTAGTCGGAAGCTACTCATTGCAAAACGTGCTGGAAAAACGTAAAAGCAGGGCGCTTTAGGGCCACAAATGTAGCCCACGATTGCCAGAGAACAAACCGGGGTTTGCTAAAATTTAGCCTATTCGGCCTTATTAGAACTATTCTAAAAACCTTCGCACACACCTTATTATATATAGGTGTATACTCTTTCTCCCCGAAAGATTCAACTCCAATCTTCTTAGTCTCCATCTGCCTTTTACGCAACCTCAAGACGCATAAGAAGGTTTGCAGATTGACTATCAAATGCTTGCTGAACTTCATTCATAAAATTATTGTCAGCAACCAACTGAGCGTATCGGGAAACTCCTTACCTTTGCCGGCTCATTCATCGTCTCACATACTTTTTCTCTGTTCCGCAATGGAAAACAGAAACTATGAGACCGTCTTCATCCTGACGCCCGTTCTGAACGACGCGCAGGTTCAAGAGACGATCGAGAAGTTCACGCAGGTGCTTAAGGAAAATGGCGCCGACATCCTGAATACGGAAAACTGGGGCTTGCGCAAGCTCGCCTATCCGATTCAGAAAAAATCGACTGGGTACTACTACCTGGTAGAATTTGCTAGCCAGCCCACGCTGGTGGACCAGTTGGAACTGGCATACCGTCGCGATGAGCGCGTTATCCGCTTCCTCACCACCGCCCTCGACAAGCACGCTGTAGCTTACAACGAGCGTCGCCGCAAGGGCGAGCTGAATCAGCAAAAAGCAAAACAAACCGAAGCTGTAGCCCAGTAACATGAGCCTCGCCAACGAACGCATCCACAAGCAGGAGCAACGCAAGAAGTACTGCCGCTTCAAGAAGGCTGGCATTCGCTACGTAGACTACAAAAACCCGGACTTTCTGCTGAAGTTCGTGAACGAGCAGGGCCGCATTCTGCCCCGCCGCATCACGGGCACCAGCCTGAAATTCCAGCGTAAAGTGGCTCAGGCCGTGGCAAAAGCCCGCCACCTGGCCCTGATGCCCTACGTGGCAGACCAAATGAAGTAGTCCATCACCCGTAACGACGACTGACTAAGATGGAAGTAATCCTGAAAGACGACGTAAAAGGCCTGGGCTACAAGAACGATATCGTTAAGGTAAAGCCTGGCTACGGCCGCAATTACTTGCTGCCCCAAGGTCTGGCTGTATTGGCCGACGCTTCTAACAAAAAAATTGTAGCCGAAAACGTACGCCAGGCTGCGCACAAAGCCGATAAGGTTAAAGGTGACGCACAAGGCTTGGCCGACCGCATCGGTGACCTGAGCATCGACATTCCTGCCAAGGTAGGTGAGTCGGGCCGTATCTTCGGCCGCGTAACCACGCTGCAAATTGCTGAGTCGCTGAAGGCTAAAGGTTTCGACGTAGACCGTAAGCGCATCAGCCTTGACCAAGATCCTTCGACGGTAGGTGAATACACCGCCTCGATCGACCTGCACCGCGAGGTAAAGCACAAGATCCGCGTAAACGTAGTAGCTGAATAATTTAGCCTTTGCGTATACCACCAAAAAAGCCCTGCCGCTACGGTGGGGCTTTTTTATTGCTTCAAGCCACATAGTACCAAGTGCATCAATCTAAGCTTAAGTTTGGCCGTAAGAAGCTAGTTGCGTAGGTTGGCCTTCCGTATGCAGCCGAAGGGGCTGTTTTTTGCTAATGTTTCGTACTGAATTATCGCTTCGACCCGATGCGCAGCTGCTGTCCGTAAAGGCGCGCGTGCTCACGATAGGGTCGTGTTTTTCGGATGTGATTGGGGAGCGGTTGGGCCAGCACAAGGTCCGGACGCTGGTTAACCCATTCGGCACCGTGTTCAATCCCCTGGCTGCAGCCCGGCTCTTGCGGGCAGTGGCAGGCGAAGAAACGGATTGGCAACAGCACTTGGTGGAAGCCCGGGGCCGTTGGCAAAGCTATGACTTGCATGCCACTATAGGGGCAGACTCGCCGCCTGCGCTACTGCAGCGCATTGAGCAGCTCGTCAGCGAGACAACCGAGTTTGTGCGGACTGCCGACGTCTTGATTTGGACGCTTGGCACTGCATTCGGTTACCGGCTGGGCGATACGGGTGAGGTAGTAAACAACTGCCACAAGCTGCCTCAGGAGCGTTTCGCTAAGGAGTTGCTGACAGCGGAAGAAATTATCACGGCCGTTACGGAGACTTATGCGCTGCTACGCCAGCTCAACCCGAAGCTGCGGCTGATTTTTACAGTAAGCCCCGTGCGTCACTTACGTGACACGTTGCCGCTGAATGCTGTAAGCAAATCGGTACTGCGGGTGGCTTGCCACTACCTCAGCGAATTGCTGCCAGATGCCTCTTACTTCCCAGCCTACGAGTTGGTGCTGGATGATCTGCGCGATTACCGGTTTTACGCGGCGGATATGATCCATCCGTCGGACGTGGCGGAACAGTACGTGTGGGAGAAGTTCACCGGCGCGTACTTCAATGCTGATTTCCGGCAGTTTGCTCAGGAATGGGAAGGTATTCAACGAGCATTGGCGCACAAGCCGCTGCATCCTGGAGCACCGGAGCACCGGCATTTCTTGGAGCAGACGCAACAACGGCTAGAGCGCTTGGCAAATCGCGCCGACGTGCGTGCCGAGCTCCGCGAAGTGCACAAGCGCATTGTGGCACTTCCCCCACCCCCCAAGCCTGTTCTGCCGCCTGAGCCGGAGGATGATGAAGAGCGAATTGATATTGGCTTCGATGAAGGCGGTCGGCAGGAGCGAACGGCGGCTCCAGTTACGATCACGCCTGTTGCACCACGCATGCCTGCCCCAGAGCCTGTTGGCCCAGTAGCAGAAACCGAGGACGAGAACATCGAGGAAACCGCCGAAGCAGAAGAAGCTTATTCTTCCGATGAAGAGTCCGGTGTGGAGCTGTTGGAAGCAGAATCAACGGAGGAAGAAGGCCAGCCTAAGCGCCGCAAGCGTAAGCGTGGTGGCCGTAAGCATAAGAAGAAGGGCAACCGCTTACCTGCCGAGGAAGCGTCAGCCTCTATTACTGTTGTGGCACCTGATGAGCAGTCAGTCCCAGTGGATGCGCCGCAGGAAGCACTGCAACCGGGGCCTCGGGAAGATGCGGCACTGCTTGCTCCCTCCCCCACTCCCGAGGTGCAATCAGTGTCCACGGAACGCCCAGTGGAGCCCCCAATGCGCCGCGGACGCCCGAAGCGTAAGCAACCTGCCTTGTACGCTGAACAGGCGGCTCCACCAGCCGCTGAACCAGCGCCGCCTGCGCCAATCCAGGAAGCTCCGACGCCGATTGAAACCACACCTCTTGACACTCCTGCTTCTGCTGACGTCCCGGTAGTACCCAGCGCGGAAACACCCGCTCCTAAGGCCCGCCCGCGACGTGGCGGCGCTACTGGCCGCACAAAAAGCAAGATTAGCACGGCCGTGGCTGCGGCGGTGGAAGCACAGCCAGTTTCCCCTTCTGCTTCAGATGTACCTGCCCTAGTTCCAGTACCGGCTTCGGAAGAGGTAGAAGCCCCAAAAGGTGATACTCCGGCTCCCGCTCCACGGCGCCGGCCGGCTCCACGACGTAAACCCGCCGTGACCAAACCGTTGCAGGCACCTTCTGAGCAGTCATCTAATCCAAACCCAGAACCGGCACCGCAAGCCCCAGCCCCGACACAGGATGAGGTAAAAGGCCCGTCCAAAAAGCGGGGACGGCCGCCGCGGCGCCGGCCGGAAGAGCCCCCAACCAGTAGTTAAGACAAACCCGGCCGTAGTGGCCGGGTTTTGTTGTTTTCGGCAGGTACCGTAAAAGTCTTCATTAGGTCACCTTCGTTTCTTCGACACCATTACTTATGTCTACATCTGCTTCCAATGCCAAGCCCAACAGGCTCATAAATGAGTCGAGCCCTTACCTGCTGCAACATGCCCACAACCCCGTGGACTGGTATCCGTGGGGGGAACAAGCCCTGCAGAGGGCTCAGTCGGAGCAAAAACCCATTTTGGTCAGCATTGGGTACGCGGCCTGTCACTGGTGCCATGTGATGGAGCGTGAATCGTTTGAGCACGAACAGATTGCGCGCGTAATGAACGAGCGGTTTGTATGCATCAAAGTGGATCGGGAGGAGCGGCCCGATGTGGATCAAGTGTATATGGACGCTATTCAGGCTATGGGCATCGGGGGCGGCTGGCCCCTGAACGTTTTTCTTACGCCGGAAGCCAAGCCTTTTTACGGTGGCACCTACTTTCCGCCGCGCAACTGGTTTGAACTGCTTCAGCAGATTGCCAATGCCTACGCCGGTGAACATCGGGCAGAACTAGATAAATCGGCCGAAGATTTCGCACGGGTGCTACGGGCCAATGACCTGGAAAAGTACAGCGTGCAGCGTGCGACCGATGACGTATCGTTGCCCCAGCTACAGCAAATGCTGCTGAAGCTCGCCAAGCGCTTCGACACCAAGCTTGGCGGCACCAAACGGGCGCCCAAATTTCCTATGCCGGTAATCTGGCGTTTTCTGCTGCGCGCCCACAGCCTGACTGGTGCCGTGGCGGCGCTGGAACAAACCACACTCACCCTGCGCGAGCTGGCTTGGGGCGGCATTTACGATCAGGTCGGCGGTGGTTTTGCTCGCTATTCAGTAGACGAAGAGTGGCTGGTGCCGCACTTCGAAAAAATGCTCTACGACAACGGACAGCTGATTAGTCTGTACTCGGAGGCTTACCAACTCACCCAAGACGAACAATGGCGCGACGTGGTGGATCAGACCATCCGTTTTGTTCAACGGGAGCTGATGAGTCCCGAAGGCGGTTTCTATTCATCCTTGGATGCCGACAGCGAAGGGCAGGAAGGCAAGTTTTACGTGTTCACCACCGATGAACTACGCCAAGTGCTAGGCGAGGAAGCGGCGCTAGCCATCTATTACTACCAGTGCACCAGCGTGGGCAATTGGGAGCACGGCCTGAACATTCTGCATCGTCGGCAAAACGATCTGGAGTTTGGGCAGGCGCATCAATTAGCGCCCGGTGTAGTGGCAGAACTTACTGCAGGCTGGCGAGAAAAGCTTCTCGCCTACCGCGCTCAGCGCGTACGGCCGGGTCTCGATGACAAGATCCTGACGGGATGGAATGCGCTTATGTTGCGAGGACTGGTAAGTGCCTATCAGGCCTTTAACCAGCCTTGGTATCTGGAATTGGCATTGCAAAACGCGGCATTCATTGAAAACCACCTGCGCCGTGAGCAAGGCCTGTGGCGCACTTGGAAGAACGGCCGGGCCACCATCGTTGCGTTCTTGGAGGATTACGCGCTACTCGTTGATGCTTACACGGCGCTTTACGAAGCCACCTTCGCTGAAAACTGGCTGCGACGCGCCCGGGAATTGACGGAGTATGTGCTGGAGCACTTTCACGACCCAGCCGAGGCGCATCTATTTTACACTGATAGCACCGGTGAAGCACTCATTGCCCGCAAAAAGGAGTTGTTTGACAACGTCATTCCCAGCTCCAATTCCGTTATGGCGCACAACCTGCTGCGCCTTGGCACGCTGCTCGACATTGCGGAATGGCGTGAGCGAGCCGTTACCATGCTGGCCTTAGCGCAGGACTTGGTGGCAAAGGAGCCGCATCATCTGACCAATTGGGCATCGGTATACTTGAGCCTGCTGGCTCCATTGGCAGAGGTAGCTATTGTGGGGCCTGACGCCGAACAATTCCGCCGCGAGTTAAGTCGACGTACCCTTCCCAATGCGGTACTGACCGGCACCAGCCACAGCAGCGACTTACCCTTATTGCAGGGGCGTGGCGCTACGGGCGGCCAAACCACCATTTACGTGTGTTACAATCATGCGTGTCAGCAACCCGTGTATAGTCCGGCAGAGGCGCTGGCACAAATTCAACAAGCGAACCTACACACGTAACTGCTAAGGGGGTTAGGGCCGCATTTTTGCCCTGGCATTGCTTCATTAGCAGCATGTTTCAGTTACCGACCAGCCAATTACAATTTTCTTTTCGGCAGATCAGGCGCAAAGAGCTAATGCGGGGCTACATCGGGTTATAGCCATCTAAGCATCCTGTTTGTTAGCAGTTCAACCTACCTTCCCGGGGGCTATCTTTGTTGTTCGCCGCTGATTGAACCGTGTCCCAAACGCACCTTTTCGCCCTACCCCAGTCTGAGCCCACTCCGGTGGAGCGCGTCACGTTGTTTGCCGACGTGATTTTGCCGCTGCCGCTGCCCAAGCTCTACACTTACCGCGTGCCCTTCGAGCTGAACGACCAAGTTGTGATTGGCGGGCGGGTACTGGTGCAATTTGGAGCGAAAAAGACGCTCAGCTGCATAGTGGCAGCCGTGCACGAGACGCCGCCGAAAGACTACCAAGCCAAGTACATCCTGGAATTCATCGACGATGCGCCAGTGGTGACGCAGCCGCAGCTGAAGTTGTTTCGCTGGATTGCGGAGTACTACATGTGTACGCTGGGCGAGGTAATCAACGCGGCCCTGCCCTCGGCGCTCAAGCTCAGTTCAGAGTCGCGGGTGCAGCTGCACCCTGGCTACCTAGCCTCGGGTTCTGAATACCCCCTTTCTGAGCAGGAACAGAAGATAGTGGAGGCGCTGAGCACCGAAGACGGCAAGGCCTTGACATTTTCGGAAGTAGGCGAAATTCTGGGCATCAGCTCCTTCCACAAGGTTATCAAAAGCCTGATTCAGAAAGATGTTGTCTTTCTGTTTGAGCACATTGCTGATAAGTACGCGCCCAAAGTGGTGAAGAAAGTGCGGTTGGCCCACCATTTCGTGGCTGAGGCGGCACTGGAAGGCCTGTTTGAGGGCTTGGCCAGCAAGCCCAAGCAGCTAGACGTGCTGATGCGCTACATCCAGCGCGTACCGGTATATCAAAACGAACACCTTAACCACGGCGGCATTGAGAAAGCAGCTTTGACGAGCAGCCCGCACCTCTCGCCTTCGGCAGTAAACACGCTCATCAAAAACGGCATTCTGGAGCAGTTTGACCAGATCGTGTCGCGTTTCCCGATGGATGAGGTAGCCGCCAGTCAAATGCCGTTTGAGCTGTCGGAAGCCCAGACCAAGGCCCGTGACGAGGTGTTGGATTACTTCGGCCAGAAGGATATCACGCTGCTGCACGGCGTAACTGGGGCCGGTAAAACGGAAATCTACATCGACCTCATCCGCAAGGCCTTGGAAGGCGGCGGACAGGTGCTGTACCTGCTGCCCGAAATTGCCCTTACCGCTCAAATTGTTACGCGTCTGATGCGCGTGTTTGGCTCGCGCCTGGGGGTGTACCACTCCAAGTTTTCCGACAACGAACGCGTGGAAGTGTGGAACGGCGTGCTGTCGGGGCGCTTTCAGGTGGTAGTGGGCGTACGCTCAGCCGTGTTTTTGCCCTTTGATAACCTCTCGCTGATCATCGTCGACGAAGAACACGAATCGAGCTACAAGCAGTACGACCCGGCCCCGCGCTACAACGCCCGCGAAGTGGCGCTGATGATGGGCACTTTCCAGGGCGCCAAAATCCTGCTCGGCTCGGCTACGCCATCCGTCGAAACCTACTATCAGTGCCGCGCCGGACGTTGGGGCCTCGTGTCCCTCACCAAGCGCTTTGGCGAAGCCGGCCTGCCCGATATCGAGCTGATCGATACGCGACGCAACGCCCAGGCAGGGCAGAAACGGCCTTCGCACCACTTTACGCCGGAACTAACAGCTGCCATTGAGGGCCGCTTGACGCAGGGCGAGCAAGTGATTCTATTTCAGAATCGCCGTGGCTACTCCCCTTTTATCAGTTGCCTCGACTGCGGCTGGGTGCCTAAGTGCAAGAGTTGCGCCGTGAGTTTGAGCTACCACAAGCATGCCCATGAGCTGCGCTGCCACTATTGCGGCCACCACGACGAAATGCCGCGCGAATGCCCAGCCTGCGGCTCCCGAGCCATCAAAGCCATCGGCTTCGGCACGGAGCGTATCGAGGATGATCTTAAGATTATGCTGCCCGAGGCCCAAGTCCAGCGCATGGACCTGGACACGACCCGCGCTAAAAATGCTTACCAGCAGATTATCAGCGATTTTGAGCAGCAGCGCACCAATGTGTTAGTGGGCACGCAGATGGTGACGAAGGGCCTGGACTTTGGCAATGTGAGCTTGGTGGGCATCATCAACGCTGATAGCATTATTCACTACCCCGATTTCCGGGCACACGAGCGGGCGTACCAGATGTTTGTGCAGGTGAGCGGCCGCGCAGGGCGCAAAGGCAAGAAAGGCAAAGTCATTATCCAGACTGGCGACCCGCAGCAGCAGATCTTCGACAAGGTGATGCGCAATGACTACGTCAATTTCTACGAGTATGAAATTGCGCAGCGCCGTGAGCATATGTACCCGCCCTTTGCGCGCGTGATTAAGCTCACCGTAAAGCACGTGGAAGAGCGCGTGGCGCTGGATGCTGCCGTGATGCTCACTCAGGAACTGGTGGAACGGCTCGGCCGCGACTCGGTACTAGGCCCTGAAGCGCCCTACATATTCCGCATCCGTAATTTCTATCTGCAGGAAATTACCATCAAGCTTAGCCGCGAGCATACGGTGCTGAAGCACGCCAAAGGCCAGATTCTGGAAGCCCTGAACTTAGTCCGGGAACAAAAGGAATTCCGTCAGGCCCGCCTCGTGGCCGACGTCGACCCGATGTAAGCTTTCGGAAGCAACCTCAAACAAAGAGCCCCGGCTGCACTGCAGCCGGGGCTCTTTGTTTGTACCATAATTGTGAAGCCTTAAACGGACTCCAACAGGCCCAGGATAATGAATACCAAGCCGATAATGGCGATGATGGTACCCAAGATCGGGATGATAATACCTACCAGTACACCAACCAGCAGCAGGATGATACCCAACTTGATGTTGCGCGACAAAGCACTGGCGTCGTCGGCCGAAGCCGCATTCGAATGCTTGCGCACCTGAGCTTGGGCCGTCATTTTATCAACCTTCTTCATTGCTTTGGCCAGCAACGCCTTCTGCACGAGGCTAGGCTTAGCAGCCGGGGCAGCAGCAGAAGCCTCGGCACGCGGTGCAGCTGGAGCCATTTGTGTTTTAGCGGGCTGAGCGGCTACTGCTTTGGGCGCGGCCGGAGCAACTGGCGTGGCGGTAACGGCGGGTGCTTCAGGGGCTACCACTACCGGTTCGGCGGCAATTTCAGGGGCCACTTCGGCAGCCGGAGCAGCAGGCTGAGCTGCTACTGACCGGTGCACATCGCCGTGATAGGATTGAGTTTTGGGCAGCATGGCGTATTCGCGGTGGCTGCAGCTCGTGAGGGCAGCGGCAAACAGAGCCGCCGCTCCCAATTGTCGGAGGGTTGAGGCAAGTTGCTTCATAGTGTGGAAGAAAAAAGGGTTAAATGAAAGAGCCGAAATGGTACGTTTTCGAGCCGAAAAATAGAAGCAATCGGAGAAAAAACTACTACAGGTACGTAAATGGCTATATATGTTTGCCATTAATTTCCAATGAAAGGCTAATTATCAGTGCCTTGATGCCAATCGAACGGAAATAGCGAAAGACGTTGTTAAACCCGCAGTTGCCGTTTTCTTTGCAAGCATCTATGTCCACTGTGGTTTCTTTGTTGCAACGCGGCGCGCTGCCGGGCCTTGTGTCCGGCCTGCTGCTGTTTATTTCCTGCACCCAAACTCCCATCGCCGAGAGCGACGCTACCATGGTAGCCCAGCGCCGCATGGATGCGAGGCCTGATTCGTCGGGCTATCAACGCCGGGCCCCGCAAGACCCCAATGGCATTGGGAAGTACTACCTAGGGCGGCAAATTGCGCACGTGATGGGCCACGATGGGGCAGGCTGGTTGGAGCGCCCTGACCGCGAAAGAGAAGAAGGAACTAGCATTTTGCTGGGTGAGCTGCAGCTTAAACCCACTGACGTAGTAGCCGACATCGGTGCCGGCACGGGCTATTTCACCTTCCAGATAAGCCAACTTGTGCCGCAGGGTAAGGTGCTGGCGGTGGACATTCAGCCCGAAATGCTGCAGAAGCTGCGCACCATCAGTGCTGAAAAAAAGGTGACCAATGTACAACCCGTGCAAGGCACCACGACCAATCCTAATCTGCCCGCCAATAGCGTGGATTTGGTGCTGATAGTGGACGCGTACCACGAATTTGACCACCCGCGCGAAATGATGCGCGCTATCCGCAATTCCCTCAAGCCCGAGGGTCGGGTTGCATTAGTGGAATATCGTTCCGAAGACCCCAACGTACCCATCAAGCGCATTCACCGCATGAGCCAGGAGCAAGCTCGCCGCGAATTGGAAGCCGTGGGACTGAAGTTTGTGGAAAACATCGGCTCGCTGCCACAGCAGCACTTGCTGATCTTCAAGCGCTGATTGACACCTCACATCAATCAACTGAACCCCGCCCCTGCAGCGGGGTTTATTTTTAGCAGGCCGAATCACGGCATTCACAGCATAGTTGTCTTCTGCGGTCTAGTTTTGTAGCGATGAATACCCCCGACCCGCGCCATCTTTCCATTCACGACTTCACATACGACTTGCCAGCCGAACGCATAGCCCCGGAGCCGTTGCCGGATCGGGACGCTTCGCGACTACTCGTATACCGCAGTGGCCAACTGGCTGACCGATCATTCCGTGAGTTGCCCACCGAACTTCCGGATAATGCCTTGCTAGTGTTCAACAACACTAAGGTGGTACGGGCCCGCCTATACCTGCACAAGCCGACGGGCGGTCAGATAGAACTATTCTGCTTGGAGCCAGTAGCACCGCACCGCGCTCTTGAGCCGGCCATGCAACAAACGGGCGAATGTGTTTGGCGCTGCCTCGTGGGCAATGGTAAACGCTGGAAATCGGGGGTGGTGCAAGCGACCTTCACGGCGCCCGATGGCCAAATCGCGACGCTGGAGGCTGAGCGCGCAGCCGCAGAAGAAGGCAGCTCACTGATTCGCTTTCGGTGGCAACCAGCCCAGCTACCGTTTGCAGAAGTGCTGGCCGGTGCCGGCAAGTTACCCCTTCCGCCTTACCTGAACCGCCAAGCCACACAGGAAGACGACGAACGGTACCAGACGGTGTATGCCGTTCATCAAGGTGCGGTGGCAGCTCCTACGGCCGGTCTGCACTTTACAGACGCTATTCTGCATGCGCTGCAGGCCCGGGGCATCGGCAGTGCGCAGCTAACGCTACACGTGGGGGCCGGCACGTTTCAGCCGGTGAAAGCCGATCAGATGGCTGACCACACGATGCACTCGGAACCCATCAGTGCTACGCGTCAGGTGCTGCGTCAATTGCTAGAGCACGCACCACGGCCGGTTATTGCAGTAGGAACTACCAGCCTGCGCACCCTTGAGAGTCTGTACTGGCTGGGCTGCCAAGTAGTGCGTGGCGGTAGCATTGGAGGTATGGTAAGTCAATGGGAGCCTTATCAGCAGGCTGACGATGTACCAACCCAAGTAGCCCTGCAGGCCTTGCTAGACGAACTGGACCGTCGCGGCGACGATACGGTGCAGGCTAACACTCAGCTGCTCATTGCGCCGGGCTATCGATTCCGGGTTATTCAGGGGCTCGTCACCAACTTTCACCAACCCGAAAGCACCTTGTTGCTACTGGTTTCGGCCCTGATCGGCAGTGACTGGCGCCGCGTGTATGACCATGCGTTGGCCAACGGCTACCGCTTTTTGAGCTACGGCGACAGTTCTTTGTTGCTACCCTAGGTATCCTTGTGGAACGAGTTGCGTAGAAAGGTCGACCTTCAACTGACCTACGCTATGAAAAAGATAACTCTGTTCCTGTCAGCTTTTGCTCTGACCAGCATCACGGCTCTGGCCCAAACCGGTACCACTACCTCGTCGTCGACCACGACTACCGGAACTACTTCCGGTACCACGGGCACTACGTCGGGCGCTACTACTACTGGCACTACCTCGGGTACTGGCACCACATCGGGAACCTATAATACCGGTACGACAAGTGGCACGACCAGCGGTACTACTACCACGGGCTCCACGTCGACTGACATGAATACGAGTGGTACTACCACCACCGAAACCACTACCGAGGAGCGTACCAAAGCCGGCCGGGTCATCAGCAACACTGCTAGTGGCACGAAGCGCGTTGGTAAAAAAACGGGCCAAGCCATCGGCAAAGGCGCGAAGAAAGCCGGCCGTGGCGTGAAGAAAGGCGCTAAGAAAGTCGGTAATAAAGCTGAAGACATTGTAGACTAAGCATCTGCCCCAGCTACACCAAGCAAAAGCCCCGCTGCAGCTTTGCAGCGGGGCTTTTGCTTGGTGTAGCTGGACGTTTGTGCTACTGACCTACAAAGAAAACTGCGTTGCTAAAAAGCAGCTTGCCTGCTTGCCAGAACCCGCGGAATACGGGGTTGTCGCCGAAGTAAATCACTTGGCCGCGGCCCATTTCCTGCACGCCCAGCACTACCGTATCGGTAAGCTTGCGGCGTACCTGGCTGCCAGTAAAGCCAGCGGCGTATTGGTTTTTCTTTAGCACACCTACGTTCCAACTGCCCGCCCCCAGGAATTGATAGTTCAGTGGGTTGCGAACCATGGCGTAGTAGCTGTTGTCGTAACCGAAGGCCAGCGGGTGTGAGGTGTCGAGCTCCACTCGGTACACGCTGCCCTGCACCTGCTCCTGCAGTGACTCGCGCTCGGCGGTGCCGTAACGGCGCAACAGGCGGTACGGATCGGCTTTCTTGCTACGCGCGGTGTCGGCAGGCTTCTCCTTGAGGGCGAAGTCCTTCTTACCGGCCAGGTAGCTCATGGCGCCTTCCATGGCTATGAGCCGGCCGCCGGCCCGTACCCAAGCTTTTAAGTTGTCGAGTTGGCGCTCCGGCAGCACATCGGCATAGTTGCCATCGGGCAGGATGAGCACGTCAAAGCGGTTGAGCGGCACCGAGTTAAAATAGTCACTACCGAGCACCGTCACGGGGTAGCCGAGCTGCTGCTCAAAGAAATGCCAGATAGCGCCGAAAGCCGTTGGATCGGTACCCTGCCCGCCGAGCAGGGCCACTGTAGGCTTGCCCACGCTGTGCACGTTGCTGGAACCCAAGTCACTTCCAGTGCTGGCAAAACCAGTCTGTACCGGCGTCAGCTCCGCCCCTACCGAGTCGGCCATGGCCCTTACCATGGTGTCAAAGCGGCTACCTAGTCCCTCGTTGTTACCCCGGTTCAGGATAAGCGTACCGGCTGGAAATTTCTGCCCAGCGGCTTCAAAGGGCTGATACGCCACTCGCACCCGAATTTGCCGCTGCAGCAAAGCCGCCAGTAAACGGGCATCGCGCAGGGAATTCCAACGAGCGAGATATGCAAACGGGCGGCCGGAAGTAGGACTGCCCGCAGCAGCAGGCTCGGCGGAACGCTTAGCAGCCGAAGTGTTATTGCTGCCCTTCAGGTTGGTTGTAAGGGCGTAGCCTTGCAGGCCATATACATAGGGCAAAGCCCAAGCGGTAATATCGTATGTAAGCGAATCCTCTAAGGTTGCTTGGGGCTCGAACAGCACCTTCACCAACGTGGATTTGGGCTGATACATATTTACCACCACATCCGTTGGCTGTAACGTCACGCTTTCACGCTTGCCGGTGGCGTAGTTAAAGGCCTGCGCTTTGCGCCGCTCGCCCACGTACCCGTATTGAATTTGCTGACGTTTCAGAAACTCCACTAACGGCGCTACCCGCTCAGAAGAACCGCTTACCACAAAGCTTTTGTACGTACCGCGTGGCTTCTGCTGGGCGCTGGCGTAGTACTTACCAAACTCCGACAACAGCTCCGGCTGGTGGTCGGAAGCAGCACGGACGGTAGCCCAGCTGGCCGCGTAGTGGTGGGCAATGCGCTGATCCAAGGTGAGCGTATCCCCATCGGATTTGATGTAGCGCACCCCAGCTCGACCACTGCCGCCCTGTTCGTACGTCATGCCGATGGCGCCATTAAAGGAAGGCCAAGTGTCGCCGTATATCGGTGCAAACAGGTCGTAGCTTTCGCGGGTAAAATACAGCCAGCCGTTCTTGTCAAACACCTGCCGGTTGTAGTCGCCGATACGCTCCTGAAACTTGCGCTGGTAAGCGGTAATGTCTTCGTGAAACGGTTTGGCAGCCGGCGAGAAATAGTACGGCGACTCAGGACCCATCTCGTGGAAGTCGGCATGTACCTGCGGGAGCCACTGATTGTAGAGCGTAATGCGCTGCTGACTTTCCCGCTGCGTCTGCCAAGCCCAGTCGCGGTTCAAATCGAACAGGTAATGATTGAAGCGGCCACCGGGCCAGGGTTCCCGGTGCTCCCAGCTCAGGGGCGAGGCATTGGGCGAAGCAGCGGCTACCCGGCCATACCACTGCGCGTACCGTTCGCGGCCGTCAGGGTTCACGCAGGGGTCAATGAGCAGCACCACCCGCTCCAGCAGGTTCTGGGCGTCTTGGTTCTGAGGGTTGGCAAAATCGTACAGCACTTTCAACACCGCTTCCGATGATACCGCCTCGTTGCCGTGCACATTGTAGCTAAGCCATACCACGGCCGGTTGGTCGGCAGCCGGACTGCCGCTTTCCAACCCGGCCCGACGCAGGTTGCTGCGCCGAATATCGTCTAGGCGCTGCAGGTTACGTGGAGTTGCAATCTGTACTACTTCGAGCGTGCGTCCCTCATAGGTTTTGCCGTACGGAACTACCCGCATGCGGTCGGGATTTTGCTGGGCGAGGTAATCAGCGTAGCGCAGAATATCGGCGTGGTACGTAAAGCGGGTGCCGAGCTGATAGCCCAGAAACTGCTCGGGCGACTGTAGTGCCTGCTGGGCATAACTACCGGAGGCGGTCGTCAGCGCGGCGGCCACAAGGCCAGCTCGCAGAAACCGCGAAAAAGGGAAGGTCATGGTGGGCCTGGAAATGTATAATGGAATGGGCTGCGGGGCAGGCACCGGGCAAAACTGCTGCCCGGCGCTTCTGCTCGCCTGCAAGTTGCTTACTTCACGCTGCCCGGTGCCAATATATGGCCCTTTTCAGTAGTGCTCCGAGCCTAACTAAATCCGACTCCTATGGACATTACCCTTACTACCCCTGCCTTACTTTTTCCAGCGCTGTCACTATTGCTACTGGCTTATACCAATCGTTTTCTGGCGTTAGCCAACTTGGTGCGCACCCTTAAAAGGCAGTACTCCGAAACGCATCGTGAAGCGCAGATAAGGCAAATTGCCAACCTGCGCCGGCGCTTACTCATTGCGCGCAACATGCAGGCCGTGGGCACGGCCAGCATGTTTGGCTGCGTGCTCTGTATGTTTCTGCTTTATGCGGGCTTCGCGGCGGCCGCTAAGCTCGTCTTTGGCTTTAGCCTAGTGGCATTGCTGGTGTCGTTGGGCATGTCACTGTGGGAAATTCAAATTTCCGTAGATGCCCTACACATCGAGCTGCGCGACCTACAGGCCGAGGAACGGCACCGCGAGTAAGCAGCGCTGCCACGTTCCTAACCTGCATATCGACGCTAGCGTTGCCTAGTCAATCGGCGACGAAGTGTGAGCTTTGTCTGCCTCTGGCTTCTCTTTTATTTGATACAGTACGCTTTCCGCGACTCCTCTACCAAACAAGCTTACACCTGCATTGAATACCCCCAGCGCTACGGTTCCGGCTACCACCCAATCTTTGGTAGCGGCTCCATCCTGCATGCGTTTGGAGGCCCATTGAATCAGGCAAACTCCGAACCCGATTACGATCAAGCCACTCGGGGCAAAGACCAGCCATTTGGTTTTGTGCGTCATAGCGAAAAGTCAGTAACTGAAGTTGAGGAAAGAAACCACGAGCATTATGCCTTGTTCGGAACCTACGTAAAAGGCTTATTTCCGATGTGCTCACGCGCCTCGCCAGCCCGATGCATTGGCTGCCATCGTTTCTCCGTTCCTTTGCAGCTCATTCTGTACTTCCCATATGCCCACGCCTCCTTTCCAGCAGCTGCTCGATGCGGCATTTCGCCAAGACGGTCCGGATTATCTGCAGCCCGAAGACCTACGCGCTTACGTAGCGCTGGAACGAGCTGCCCCCAACGACCTGGCGTTTCGCTTTGAGCGCGTGCGCCTGCTGGTGGCCATGAGCCTAATGAAGGCCCTAGCCGACCTCGGTGACCACGACGAAAGCCGGCAAGTGCTACAGGTGTTGCATAAGGCTGCCGGAGCCCGCTCCATCGACCAGATCGATGCCGTTATTACGAAAGAAGCCAAGCGGTTCGAGCGACTGTACACCGATTTGTACGTCAACCGCGAAGGCGAGCAACTACTGCACCTCTTTGAGCGCACCCTCGATGCTGACTCGATGGACGCTATGGATGAAGTAATCGAAGAAGCCGCCGACCTGGTAGCTGAACTGGATTTTGACGCGCCGACTGATACCGACGAGGACGAATAAAACCGCGCACTCCAGCCTTTTCATAACATCAGGTCAACAAGCCGTACCATTTTCTGTGCAATAAAAAAGCCGCCCCAGACATACTGGAGCGACCTTTTTACAAAGGTAGCTAAACGACTTTAGTAACCTGGGTTCTGCGGTAAAGCATTGCCAAGGTTGATTTCGTACTGCGGAATAGGCAATACGAGCAGGGGGCTATTGGCAGGAAGTGCACCCACTGCCCGACCTGTGCGCTTGAAGTCATGAATGCGGAAGCCTTCGAAGGCAAGTTCCAGCTCACGCTCGCGCAGAATATCGGCCAAAGTCACGGTTGTTTTCGGCGAAGCGCCGGCACGTCGGCGGATAGCATTGACGTCAGCTAGTGGCGTGGCTCCTACTGTGCTGCCCAGGCGCTGGTTGGCTTCGGCCCGGATCAGCATCATTTCAGCCAAGCGGATGAGGGGAATGTTCTGGTCAGGAGTATTCCACTTAAAAGAACGAATCCGACCTGCCCGACGACCGTCACCCGTATAGAGCAAACTGCTGCCAATGCCATTCTGGGTGCTAGCGTCGATGCCCCGCTGGTCGGTAGTCTCGTACAGATCGGCAAACGGTTGCAGAATTTGTACGTCGCCGCGGCCTCCAAATCCTTCATTATTGCTGGAATAAAAGGTAGCCAAACCGTCGTTGGCAGTACCAGCATTGTTTTGCTCGTTCTGCAGCACCTCGAATAGAACTTCAGCAGTGCCCCGGGCCGTAAATGCATCCAGCACCGTAGGGTTCAAGCTTGCGTTGCTGTTCTGAATTACGTCGTTGGCCTTGGTAAGAGCATCGCTGTAGCGCCCCAACTGCAAGTACACGCGAGCCAAGATGGCTTTTGCATCGTTTTTATCGAAACGACCCAGTGCGATGGAAGCAGGCAGTTTGGTTTCGGCAGCTTGCAAGTCTTGCAGCACCTGATCATACACTGCTTGTACCGATGCCCGGCTCAGGCGTTCCTGGGCTTGATCGACGTTTACCACTCCAGTAAGTGCCAAAGGTACTCCCAAGGGGCTGTTCACATCGGGTTGGCCAAACAACCGAACCAATTCAAAATACATCAGGCCGCGCATCATGCGCATCTCTCCTTCGTACTGGTCACGCCGCGTGGTATTGGTTACCACCGGCAGTTTTTCCAGTACTAGATTGGAAATATTGATGAGCCGATACGCTTCGCGCCAAGTACGTTGGGCCTCCGTGTTAAAAGTCGGGATGGGCTGACGCAATTGGATTTCGCGGTAACTGGCAAATGTACCTTGCCAGTTGATGTAATCATCATTGGCTAGCAACTCTGGCAACAAAACCAGGTTGGTACCATACAGAGCCGGGTTATACAAGCGCGAGTAAGCACCAATTACGGCGCTTTCTACGGCTTGCGGAGTATTCAGGGCAGTTTCGGCATCTATTTCCTGCTCGGGCTGGAGGTCTAGTTGCTTTTCGCAAGCTGTATTAAGGAAGCTCGCTCCCAGCATTAGCGCTACCGTAGCAACGCGAAAGAATTTCGTATTCATAGTATTGGGAAGGCAACAAAAATTTTAGAAGCCCAGGTTCACGCCCACCAACCAAGTCTTGGCCAATGGCGGGGTGTAGAAGTCGTGACCTAGCAGATATGAAGGCAACCCGAATGCCGTGGTGTTGATTTCAGGGTCGTAGCCATCATAGTTCGTGATGGTAAGCAGGTTCTGACCGGTGACGTAAATCCGGGCGCTCTGCAACCGAGCCTTCTCCGAAATAGTCTTGGGCAGTGTGTAACCTACGGTCAGGGTTTTGAAACGCAGGAACGAGCCATCCTGAATCCAGCGCGACGAGGGCTGGGTACCGTTGGCCTCGTACAAGCGAGCCTGCGGCACATCGGTCACATCACCAGGATTCTGCCAGCGGCGGAGTTGGTCGCGTGATTGGTTATCCCAGTAATCGGCGTTAACTGATTGGAACACGCCGCCGATGTTGTACACATCGTTGCCGTAAGTAAACTGGTTCAGCAATGTCAGATCAAAGCCTTTGAAGCTGAACGTGTTCGTTAGACCACCGGTGTATTTCGGGTTCGGGTCACCAATCTTCTGAAGCGGAGCAGCGGCGTAATCAGCCGTGGTGCCGCCATCGGCGGTGTAATACAAAGCATCCCCGTTGTTAATGTCTACCCCAGCATACTTCTTGCCCCAGAATACCCCAATAGGCTCTCCCTCGCGCACTTGACCAAGCTGACGGCCACCCGAAGTCAGGATCTGGCCATTGAGGTTGGTAATTTTGTTACGGTTGAAGGTGATGTTGAAGTTAGTGCTCCACTTAAACTCGCTGTCAATGTTGCGAGTGTTCAGCGACAACTCGATACCGCGGTTGCGCAGGCTACCTACGTTGCGGTTGAAGTTGGAGTAGCCACTGGTAAATGCCAGTTGATCCAGTAACAACAGATCATCAGTATCCTTTTGATAAACGTCCACCTCACCGCTGATGCGGTCGTTCAGGAAGCCAAATTCGACACCGATGTCAGCTTGCTTGGTGTTTTCCCAAGTCAGGCGTTGGTTGCCCAGTGTTGCGTTGGGAATAATACCCGGAGTCGTCTGGTAAGGGTTAACTGAGTACAGCGTACGCGAAGCGAAATTCAGGATTTCGGCATTACCCGTTACGCCATAGCTGGCACGTAGCTTCAGCAAACTCAGGATGCTGTTTTCACGCAGAAAATCCTCCTCAGTGATTACCCAGCCAGCAGACAAGGCCGGGAAATAGCCCCAGCGGTTGTCACGGCCAAAGCGCGACGAGGCGTCACCGCGGATGCTACCCGAAAGCAGGTACTTGTTGCGAAAAGTGTAGTTCACCCGGCTCAGCACCGAAACAAAGGAGTAAGCAGTTCCAGAGGTGCTACCCGACGTGATACGAGCTGCCGACGCAATCTTGCGGAATTGGTCGTTTGGATACCCACGACCTTCCACTGAGGTTTGCTCGTTGTCGTAACGTTGGTAAGTGAAACCTACCAGCGCCTCGATGTTGTGGTCTTCACCAAGGGTGCGGAAGTAAGTAGCTGTGTTGTTATTAGTCCAGTTTACAGCCTGTACCTGGTTGCTATACCCGTAGCCATCAGGGGCACCATCTTCGGTGAAACGGCCACGGTAGATTTCTTCACGCAGGTTCAGGAAGTCAGCACCGAACTCAGTGCGCAAAGTCAACCCGGTGATGGGCTGATAGCTTAAGGAAGCATTGCTGAACGAGCGGAAAGTGCCGGCGCGGTTGGTAGCGTTGCCTACCTCTACCAGCGCATTGTAATACAAAGTGCCCCGGTTCAATCCTGTCGGATCGTTTGGGTCGTCCTTTGCCTGAATGGGCGGAAGAGCATTCAGCTGAACAGGGTTAGAAAAGGCATTATCATCGGGCACACGGTCGTTGACGGAGCGCGACAACGACAGGTTGAGGCCTACTTTAAGCTTTTCAGTGATGCTGTGGTCGAAATTGGTACGGAAGGAGCCCCGGCGGTACCGGTTACCCACAATGATACCCGTCTGATCGTTGTAGTTAGCGCTCAGGAAAAAGCGGGTTTTAGCATCGCCGCCGCTTACGTTGGCATCGTATTGCTCGACACTGCCTTTGCGGAAAGCCAGCGTTGACCAGGGCGTGTCAAAATTAGAGTTGAAATCCAGGCCTGCTTCTTCGCGGAACACTTCGGCAATGTCCGGATTGGCACCATAAAAGTCCCGGACGTACGAGTTTGGCATAGCAGCAGCATTGCGGATAGATTCTGCAAACAGCTCCTTATACTCCGCAGCGTTGATGAATTCACGCAGACGAGTTGCTTCGCTCGTACCACGGTAGTAACCCACGTTTACGCGAGTAGCACCCTGACGTCCTTTCTTCGTCGTCACCAAGATTACCCCGTTAGATGCGCGCGCCCCGTAAATGGCAGCTGCAGCGGCATCTTTCAGAATGGTAATCGATTCGATGTCATTCGGGTTCAGGTCGGCCAGTGGGTTGATGGGCTCATCGTTAGCTGAACCCACATCGTTTGACGTTACAACAATACCATCGATAACGTACAGCGGCTGGTTAGATGCCGATACGGAAGAGGCACCACGCACACGAATCTGTACGCCAGCGCCGAGTTTGCCCGAGCCCTGGTTGATTTGTACGCCTGGCGTGCGCCCCTGAATAGCCTGCTCAAAACTGACCGTAGGTACGTTTTCGACTTCCTTGCTGCCGAGCTGGGTTACAGCTCCTGTCAGTTCGCGCTTGGTTTGCGTGCCATAGCCGACTACCACTGTCTCGCCGAGGACCTGTTCATTGCCCTGCAGTTTGATGTTCAGACTAGTCTGGTCACCTACGGCGATGTTTTGCGTGGCAAAGCCAATAGAGCTTATGACGATTGTTGCACCGGGCTGTACTGTCAGGCGAAAATTGCCGTCGGCGTCGGTGCTAGTTCCGTTGGTGGTTCCACGCTCCAAGACGGTGACGCCAGGCAGCCCCGTGCCATCGGCGACGGACGTGACTCGTCCGCTCACGGCCCGCGTCTGGGCTTGGGCTACCACCGCCATGGGTACCATCAGGCCCAGCGAGAGTAGAAATTTGTGTTTCATGTGTATGACCTTGCGGCCTAGTTAGTGAGTGAGTGGCGCTAAAATCAGGAAAATGTAATTTATATACAGCAGAATGAATGGAAACCAATAATAGCTAGAGCTACCTCCAAGCGATGAGCAGCATGACGTTTTTGGCCAACAAAGTGTTTTTTATCAGTGGTTTGGTTGTCAAAAAAAGAGCCCCCTGAAAACAACGCTTTGTGCGATACTTAAAAAGCAGCTTCCGGACTTCATATGAAATATAAATATTTAATATTGAATTAATATCATAACATCGGTCATCTTTCAATGCTTTTTCTATTGCAAAAAATCAAGCGGTATCCTTCGCCTCTCGAAATAGCATGACAGCAGGTCAATACCCTTTCGCGGCACGGCATACAGTGTTGGAGCATATGGCTTACTCAGCCATTACTGTTTGGTTGGGCTTAGTCAGCGCTCCTGCCTACCTTTACCCTCAAAGGTGATAACCTCGTGGCCTACTCATTACTTAATGGCTGAAATTCAGTACCTCTCTACGCCCTCTGCTATTCAGCAAGCCGCTGATTGGCTGCGTACCCAACCTCGTATTGCTGTCGACCTGGAGTTCGACGACATGCGTCATCATTACGGCCGCAATCTTGCCCTGATTCAGCTTTTCGACGGCCAGACGGTTTATCTAATTGATCCTATACCTCTTACCAATCCTGGTCAGGAGCTAGAGCCTCTGTGGGCAATTTTCGGTGATACAGCCGTGGAGAAAGTATTTCACAGCTGTAAGTCGGATATTCTACTGCTCGACGAGCTATATGATGTGCGCGTCCGCAACATCACCGATACCAGCGTGCAGTATACCATGCTGGGCGAATCGGATAATAATATCTCGCTAGGCCGACTAATTCAAAGCGAGTTAGGCATCGAGGTGGATAAAGGCGAGCAGAAGTCCAACTGGTTAAAGCGCCCCTTGTCGGAAGCTCAGAAGCTGTACGCGGCCAACGACGTCCTGTACCTCCTGGAACTGGCCGATCGGCTGGCAGTGAAGCTCGACACGCTGGGCCGTACGCACTGGGCAGCCGAGGAAAACTTGGCACTTGAGGATGTGCGCTACACCCGCGACGAGCGTCCTTACCTGCGTATTGCCGGCAAGTACCGTATCCTGCCCAATGAAATGCCGCTGTTCCGCGACTTATACCTGCTGCGCGACCAAGTGGCGAAGGAGCTGGACCGGCCGCCGTACATGGTGTTTTCCAATGACCGCCTAGCAGAGCTGGCCCGTGACACTCCCCGCAGTGTAAGCGACTGGAAAGCGGCCCGCGGCTTGCACCCCGAGCTAAAGCGGACTCCATACCTAGAGCAACTGGCTGCTCTCTGCCCCGATACTTTCGTGGCCGTGCCTGAGCCGCCCATGACTTCCGAGTCGCGTCGCTTCCCATTCCGGCGCCGTCTCAACGGTGAAAAAGCGGCCCGCGCCGACGCCCGGGAGCAAACCTTGCTGACGCTGAAGAACCATGTAGCCACTGACCTCAACGGCTACGTAGCCAACTTGGTCTTGTCAAACCGCCTGGTGTCGGATATAGTAGAGCTGGGCGCTGAACGCGTATTGCGCCCTTGGCAAAAACAGATTTTGCAGGAGGTAGCCCAGCGCCACGGCCTCGACTACAGCCAGATTTCGGAACCCTTTGACGTTATCAGCACTAATTGATTTGGCTGAAAAGCGGCAATGAAAAAGCCCGGTCAGTTTGACCGGGCTTTTTCATTGCGGCATATGTAAGTAGGTTCAGTGTTGAAACTGCTCTTCTTCCGTAGAGCCTACCAAGGCCGCCGTGCTGGCCCGTCCACTCGATACCACATTCTGTACAGCATCGAAGTAACCGGTACCCACGAAGGCTTGGTGCTTCACGGCCTTGAAGCCGTGCTGCTGTAGGGCAAACTCGCGCTGCTGCAGCTCCGAGTAACCAGCCATACCCCGGTCGCGGTACGCCTGAGCCAGCTCAAACATGCTGGTATTGAGTGCATGGAAGCCGGCCAACGTGATGAACTGAAATTTGAAGCCCAGAGCCGCTAACTCCTCGCGGAAGGTTTCCATCTGCTCCACGCTAAGCTTTGAAGCCCAATTGAACGACGGCGAGCAGTTATAGGCCAAGATCTTGCCGGGGAACTTGGCATGAATACCTTCCGCAAACTGCCGGGCTTGTTCCAGGTCGGGGTGCGAGGTTTCCATCCAAAGCATATCACAGTACGGAGCATAGGCCAAGCCACGGGCAATGCAAGCTTCTACGCCGCAGCGCACCCGGTAGAACCCTTCGCTGGTACGCTCAGCTTCCTGTAGCACGAAGGGTTTGTCACGATCGTCCACGTCGGAAGTAATAAGATCAGCGGCATCGGCGTCGGTTCGGGCCACGATGAGCGTGGGCACACCCAGCACGTCCGCGGCGAGGCGGGCGGCTACCAGCTTTTGCACTGCCTCTTGAGTAGGCACCAACACTTTGCCACCGAGGTGGCCGCACTTCTTAGCTGAAGACAACTGATCCTCAAAGTGTACGCCCGCGGCGCCAGCTTCAATCATCATCTTCATGAGTTCGAAAGCGTTTAAATTCCCCCCAAAACCGGCTTCGGCATCGGCCACAATGGGTACCATCCAATGCACATGGCCGGCTTGCCCCTGCTCGCTGTTTAGGTGCTGAATCTGATCGGCGCGCAGCAGAGCGTTGTTGATGCGGCGCACTACGTTTGGCACCGAGTCGGCAGGATACAGGCTTTGGTCAGGGTACATCTGGCCGGCCATGTTGGCGTCGGCGGCCACCTGCCAGCCCGAGAGGTAGATGGCGTTAAGGCCAGCCTGCACTTCCTGTACGGCTTGGTTTCCGGTGAGGGCGCCGAGGCCCGCCACGTAGGGCTCGGTGCGCAATAGTTTCCAAAGCCGCTCGGCGCCCTGGCGAGCCAGCGAATACTCAATCTGCACGGAGCCCTGCAGCTTTACCACGTCTTCGGCAGAATACGGGCGTTCAATGCCTTCCCAGCGGGGGTTGGCAGACCAGTCTCGGTTGATGGCAGCAATGCGTTCGGCGCGGTTCATAATCGTGGGGTGTTTTGGTTGTGGGAAAGAGGAAAACTTAGGCAATGGGAAGCCAGGCTACCGTTTTCGGGCAGCTTGAGCTAGGTGTGGCGCGTACCTCAGTTGGCGTCTATAATGAGTTTTAGGTCTGATGCCCGAAAATTGTCCCGGTACAGGCGGACCAAGGTCCTTACTATATCACCTTCACGGCAGCTGCTCGTAAGCTGGCAGCGTCAGGAAGTCGGCGCAGTTATCGGCCAGCACCAAGCGGTCCAGCAGATGCACTGCTGGGCGGTAGAAATCGACATAAGTTTCCTCCCCTACTTCATGGCGCAGCTTATCGGCAATTTCTGTCAGCAACATCCGGTATAGCTCCATGGTGACGGGACGCCCGTCGCCGAGCGTCGTTTCGGGGATATGCAGCCACTGCCAGAGCTGCACGCGGGAGATTTCAGCGGTGGCGGCATCTTCCATCAGGTTGTAGAGCGGCACGCAGCCGTTGCCCCCGATCCAAGCTCCCAGGTAGCGCAGTGCTACGTCGATGTTCTGCCGCAGGCCGGCTTCGGTGATGGTACCTTGTGGAGCTTGCAGTAAGTCTTTGGCCGTAGGCAGTGGCTCGCTGGAGCGTAGTTTATCAATTTGATTGGGCTGCGGCATCAGCTCATCAAACACTTCCAGCGCAATGCCAACCAGCGCCGGATGCGCCACCCAAGTGCCATCGTGGCCCAGCGTAGCTTCACGCACCTTATCGGCATGCACCTTATCCAGGGCAATGGCATTTTCAGCCTGGCTGTTTTTAATGGGAATCTGAGCAGCCATTCCGCCCATAGCATGCACGCCGCGGCGGTGGCAGGTATCGATTACGAGGCGCACATAAGCAGCCATATTGGGTACCGTCATGGTTACCTGCGCTCGGTCGGGCAGGCGATACTCCTCCTTTGCACCGAGGGTTTTGATGTAAGAGAAAATGTAATCCCAACGGCCGCAGTTCAGGCCGGCAGAGTGCTGACGCAGCTCCCACAGGATTTCGTTGGTTTCGAAGGCCGCTGGCAGCGTCTCAATGAGCACAGTGGCCTTGATGGTGCCTTTGGGAATTCTCAACTCCCACTGGGCAAACTCAAAAACCTCATTCCACAGGCGCGCTTCCAAATGACTTTCCAGCTTGGGCAGGTAGAAGTATGGCCCGGTGCCGCGGGCAATCAGCTCGTGCGCGTTGTGAAAGAAATACAGACCAAAGTCGAACAGCGCGCCGCTTACTGCTTCGCCATCTACCAACACGTGCTTCTCGGTTAGATGCCAGCCCCGGGGACGTACCATCAGCGTGGCTGTGCGCTCGTTTAGCCGATAAGTTTTGCTTGGCGTTTCGAGCGAGATAGTGCGGCGCACAGCATCACGCAGATTGATTTGGCCTTGCACCACGTTGTCCCAGGTCGGCGAAAGAGAGTCTTCGCAATCAGCCATGAAGACTTTAGCGCCCGAGTTCAGCGCATTGATTATCATCTTCCGCTCGGTTGGGCCGGTGATTTCCACACGACGGTCCAGCAGATCGGTGGGCAGAGGGGCGACTTGCCAGTCGCTCGCGCGTAGCTGCTGAGTTTCGGGAAGAAAGTCAGGCAGCTTGCCAGCAGCAAAATCGGCACGGCGCTGCTGACGGCGCTGTAAAAGCTCCTGCCGCCGATCGTCAAACTTTCGGTGAAGGGCAGCTACAAAGGCCAAAGCCGAGGGGGTAAGAATCTCAGCATAGGCTGAGCTACAGGCTCCGAGCACTTTCACCCGTGCTGGGCAAAGCAAATCTGACTTGGCTGTAACAAGCGGGTGGTCAAGCGTTTCCATAGGGCCTGGGTTGGCTGTGTGTTGGTAGAGTTCGATAATGATCAAACATACGTAAGCGAATTATTAATGACAAGCGAATATTCGCTAAAAGTAAATATTTAGCTAAAAACAAGTTATTCTCAGCATCTGACTGAGGTTTCGTTTCTTTGCTAGCCAGCGCTTTTTTCTCATTCATGCTAAGCCACGCCCAAGTAGTTCGCCTCATCTTCGGATTGAAACTTCGTCAGCTCCGCCAGGAACGAGGCTTTACACCGGCAGCCCTGTCGCAGGCTGTGGATGTATCCGTATCGTATCTGAATGAGATAGAGAAGGGCAAGAAGTACCCTAAGGCCGATAAGATTATGGCCTTTGCGCGGGCGCTGGGCGTGAGCTACGACGAGCTGGTTTCCTTACATCTAGGCAAGCGCTTGGCGCCGATATCGGAGCTACTGCAATCGGATGTGTTGCGGGAATTCCCGCTGGATATGTTTGGGCTTGATCCTAGCCGACTGATTGAGTTGGTTTCCGATGCGCCCACGCGGGTAATGGCTTTTATTAGCACGTTGCTGGAGCTGGCCCGCAACTACGAGATGCGTCAGGAACACTTTTACCTGGCCGCGCTCCGCTCCTACCAGGAAATGCACGATAATTACTTCGATGACCTCGAAGACGCCGTGCGCAGCTGCGTAGCCCGCTTCCGCCTGCGCACCGATCCGCCCTTCGACCTGCACCAGTTGGAAGATCTGCTCGGGCAGGAATACTATTACCTTATTGATAAGCATTCTTTAGGCGAGCATCCTGAGCTACACGGGTTGCGTTCGGTATTTCAGCCGGCAGCGCGGCGCTTACTGTTACGCCCAGGACTTTCGCGGGCGCAAGAAATCTTTGTATTAGGCCGAGAAGTGGCCTTCAATTACCTGGGGTTGAAGGAGCGCCCGTACACCAACGTGCCAGCCGTCACGCCGGGCTCATTCGAGCAGGTTTTGAATCACTTTCGAGCCTCATACTTCGCGGTGGCGATGCTAATGGAGGAAAGCCAGCTGGTGGCCGACTTGCAGGCCTTGTTTTCAGCTCCGCGCTGGAATGCGGCCCTGGTGCTGGGCCTGCTCACCCGCTACGAGGTGTCGCCGGAGATGCTGCTACAGCGCGTGACCAACTTGCTGGCGCGGCACTTTGGCATCGGCAGCTTGTTCTTTCTGCGTTTCGACCAAGCGCCCGGCGACTCCCATTTTCAGCTGACCAAGGAGCTGCACCTCTCGCGCCTGCACAACCCGCACGGCAACGAGCTGCAGGAGCATTATTGCCGGCGCTGGGTAAGTCTTTGGTTGATGGAACAAGCTCGACAGTCCGGTAGCCCCGGTCTGCGCGTAGCGGCCCAACGCTCACGCTACTGGCAAACCCCCGACGAATACCTCTGTCTCACCATTGCGCGTTTTGATGCCTCGGGCCACGCCACCAGTGTAACGGTAGGCTTGCCCGTCGACGACAACCTCAAGCAAAAAGTGGCATTTTGGAACGATGAAGCCATTCCGCTGCGCTGGGTAAACGAAACCTGCGAGCGGTGCTCTATTCCGGACTGCGAAGTGCGTGCTGCGCCGCCTATAAAGATTATGGAGCAGCAACGCCGCGCAGAACTAGCAGCGGCCGTAACGGCGTTGGTGCAGGGGCAGTAACCACAAAGGCTACTCCCGCCGTTATCCACCGAGTAAACTCACTGCGGAGGCATTGTAAGCGGTGCCGCTTGGCACACTGACTGGCGCTTAAAAGCACCGGCTCCAAAGAAGTGCAACGTACTTTTATCTGGTTTGACAACTCAGAAATCATCATCTGCTACCGTTTGGCGGCGCATCGGTTGGGCGCTGTTAGGGTTATTGCTACTACTTGGCGGCGCAGGTTTTTACGCCGCTTGGCGGGTGCTCTGGCGACCCAATGTAGAACCGTCAGCTTTTGGCCCGGCCTATCTCTATATCCGCACGGGCGGTACATTCACCGAGGTGCTTGACTCGCTGCAACGGCACGAGCTGCTGCGTGAACCAGGTACCTTCCGTTGGCTTGCCGAACGGCGCGGCTACCCATCAGCTGTGCGGCCGGGTCGCTACCGACTGGATTTTGACCTCAACAACGAGCAACTTCTCAATCGCCTCATGCGCGGCGAGCAGGACACATTGGAATTTGTGCTCGACGCCTTTAAATACAAGCCCCAGCTGGCCCGGCAGATAAGCCGGCAGTTGGAGGCTGACTCCACGCCCTTGCGGCAGTTGCTGAACCGGCAGACTTGGTTGCAGCGCCAGTACGGCGTGGACACTACCACGGTGCTTACGCTGTTTATCCCCGGCCGCTATCCTTTGCTGTGGAACACTTCGGCGCAACAGTTTGTGGACAGCATGGCCGCGCATCACCGCCGCTTTTGGAACGAGCAGCGGCAGCGCCGGGCCGACTCCTTGCGCCTCTCCCCGGCCCAAGTGCACGTGCTGGCCAGCATTGTGCAGCGCGAAACGGCGAAGCCCGAGGATAAACCAATCATAGCGGGCGTGTACCTGAACCGCCTGCGCCGCGGCATGCGCCTGCAGGCTGACCCGACGCTACTTTGGGCCATCGGTAATTTTGGGGTGCGGCGCGTGCTCAATAAAGACAAGCTGGTGGACTCCCCCTACAATACTTACAAGCACAAGGGGTTGCCGCCCGGCCCTATCACATCAGCCAACCGCCAGAGCCTAGACGCGGTATTGAAACCGGCTCAGCACAAGTACCTGTTTTTCTGTGCGCAAGCCGGAGGCAGCGGTTATTCCGATTTTGCCGAAACCTACGAGGAGCACAAGCAGAATGCACGGCGCTACCAACGCTGGCTTGACAGCCTTAAGATTAAGCGCTAAGTGTTACGGGAAGCCTTGTCCATAGGGGCGAAGTGCCCAACTATTAAGATCGAGTAAGCGCAGCTGAACCGTGTCGCGGGCTGATTGCCGCTGCCGTTTTAAAGTCTGAGCATAACCCAGGCCAGTATACTCTGAGTGCTCCAGGTACAGCAGCGGTGACGTAAGCATCGGCTCAGGCCAGGCTGCTACGAAGGGCAATTGTCGCAATGAATCGAACTGCTGGACCCCGGCCACCCGATAATAATCATCAAGTAAAACATAGCGATAACCCTGCTGACGTAAGGCTTGAAGCTGCTGCCATGAATTTGCCGCAGCTACCGCGACTTGCCGCGACTCGCCCTGGGGCATCAAGCTGATTCCGACGGTAGTAGCTACCCGCTGAATCCCTTGGCGCTTGAGCCACTCCGCCACTTGCTCGTAACGAGAAGGGCCGTAAGCCAGCACCTGCCGCTGTACCTGCCAGCCGTTGTAGCCCACGGCGGCGCAAAGCAGCGTCAGGGCCGCTGCCCGCGGCCACTTTTGTAGCAACAGCACCGGCAGCGCATACAGCGGCACGTACCCGAATAACAGCCCCCGAGGCGCTTTGACCAGCAGCGACATGCCCGCCAGTGTGCAGACAGCCCACACCAGCAGGTAAGTACCAATGGGTAGTGGCCGCTGCCGAAGACCTCCCGCAAACCACACCAGCGCTACGCCCAGGCCCGGCAACAGCAGCGGCGACTCAAAATCCGTCAAGAAGCGCAAGTAATAGGCAAAATCTACCTGTACGGTACCCCGGCGGCCGGCAGCATTGGCAGCGGCCGGAAACATAATGACGAAATATACCGCCGGCCACCGGTAAGGCGGCACCCCCGAAATCAGCCAAGCCAGCAGGCCGAGTACTACAAACGGCGCGGCAAGGATGAGCATGATGCGCCACCAATTGCCGCCGCGCCAAGCCAAGCCATCGGCCTGCTGCCATTCCAACACAGCCAAGATCGGTACGGTAAGCAGGAATTTGTAGTTAATGCTCAGTCCGAACGCCAGCCACACAGCAACCCGCAACACATTCCGCCGCGACGGTTGCTGCAGCCGCTGCCAATGAGCCCGAAGCATGCCAGCCAGAGCCAACAGGCTCAACGAACTCATGGTAAAGTCGCGGCCCGAGAAGGTAAGGAAGACAGATGAACCGGCTAGTAACACCAGTAGCGCCGCTTCGGGCCCGCGCAGGCGGGCTAGACGCGCTATCCATTCTATTATCAGGCCCAAAGCCAGCACCGCTACCAAGGCATTCAGCGCCAAGAACACGCGGTAATCTGCCGTGAGCCAAGCTATGGGCGCGTAAAGCAGGTAAAAGCCAGGGCTGCCGTGGTGGAACAGGTGGCGCCAATCCAGCCTCGCCACCTCCTGTACTATCTGCCAGTTGCGCACCGAGTCATAGTCCGGCAACGACAGGGTGGGCAAGCCCCACAGGCGCAGCACCAGCACGGCGAGCAGCGCCAGCAGCAGCCAACGCAAGCGGTGGGGCACAGCAGAAGGATGGGCGGAATCAGGCAACACGACGGCGAAGATGGTCATTTGCTGCCTTTCTTTGCGGCTCCACATTCATCTTCTACCCTGCCCTATGCGCGTAGTTGTACAGCGCGTCTCGGAGGCTTCGGTCACCGTCGACGGCGAAATCACCGGCCAGATTGGTGCTGGCCTGCTGGTACTGGCTGGCTTCACCCATTCCGATACCTCCGTTGAGCTCGACTGGATGGCCCGCAAGTTGGTGCAGCTGCGCATCTTCTCCGATGCCGACGATAAGATGAATCTTTCGGTGCAAGACATAGGCGGCGACTTGCTGGTGGTAAGCCAGTTCACGTTGCTAGCCGATGCGCGCAAGGGCACTCGCCCCAGCTACATCGAGGCCGCGCCGCCACCCGTAGCCATTCCGCTTTACGAGCAGTTTGTGAAACTGCTGGAGCAGCTTATGGGCCGCCCAGTGGCCACCGGCCGCTTCGGAGCCGATATGAAAGTGCGCCTGCTGAATGATGGCCCCGTCACTATCGTGCTGGAACGGTGAGCTGATGAGCTCCGTTTGACAGCCGCACGTTTCCCCTCACGAAAATTAACCTCTTGCCCTCCCGCTCATGACCATTGAAGAAGCCCAGCAGACCGTCGACCAGTGGATTCAGACCACGGGCGTCCGGTATTTTAACGAGCTGACCAACATGGCCATGCTCACCGAGGAAGTAGGCGAAGTAGCCCGCATCATTGCGCGGCAGTACGGCGAACAATCCTTTAAAGCCTCCGACCGCGACAAAGTGCTGGCCGATGAGTTAGCCGATGTGCTGTTCGTGGTGATTTGCCTAGCCAACCAAACCGGGGTAAATCTGACCGAAGCCTTGCAGCGCAACCTAGAAAAGAAGACCCAGCGCGACGCCGACCGGCACAAACAAAACGAGAAGCTGCAGTAGCAGCTTCTCGTCACGCCTTTTGCTTTAGCCTGCTTGGTGCACTGTCACCAGTTGCTCGGGCACCAGCCGGTCATCGCGCCAGATGGGAAGCACCTCGGGGTACTCATCCATACGTAGGCAAAACTCAAAATCCTTGTTGGCTTCCAGGGAATTCAGCCGCCGTACGTGAGAAGATTGGAGCAGATAGCCTTGCAGGTCAGCTTTGGCCTGCTGCCATAGGTGCAGAGCGGCCAGCGTCGCATCAGAGCTGCTCACGTCAAAATCGGTGGCTAATCGCTCGGCTAGCGCTCCGCCGAAAATGGTGTCTTCGAGGCAAAACTTCCCTTTCCAGCCAGCGCAGACCACTACCACATCCTTCTGCTGCGCCCGCGCAAAATCGGCTACCGCTTGCAAATTCAGGAAAGCGCCCACCACCACGGCATCGGCACTCAGGGAGCGGCGCAGTGCCAGCGTTCCGTTGGTGGTGCTGATGGCCACGGCGCGGCCCCGCACCGGCAGCACACTATCCAGGTAACCAAAGGGTGAATTGCCAAGGTCGAAGCCTTCGGCGGCGCGGCCGTCGCGCTCAGCGGCGGTGAGGCAGCCGTGCTGCTCGCCCATAGCTCGGCATTCGGCCAATTCTGCCACCGGAAATACGTGCGTCACGCCATTGGCCAGCGCGGTGACGATGCTGGACGTGGCGCGCAGAATATCGACTACCACGGCCACGCGGCCGCGCAAGTCATAAAGCGGCAGCAACTCCGGAGAAAAACAGATATCGACGGAAGGCATCAACTAGAAAAGACCAAGTGAAAGAACGTCATCCTGACGCGGAAAGGACCTCATCACGTATGAATGCCCACCGTACAGGCGTTTCATTCTCGCGCGACAAGGTCCTTCCTGGGTCAGGATGACAGATGAATTGCTGAGTATTAAACCTCCTCCGTGCCTTTCACGAAGGGCAGCTTCGTGATGGTGGCGGGCAAGTTCTTGCCGCGTACCTGCACAAACACTTTGCTGCCGGGCGCGCTAAACTCGGTGGTTACGTAGCCCAAACCGATGCCCTTGCTCATGCTCGGCGACTGGGTGCCCGAAGTCACTTCCCCAATCTTCTCACCGGCTTCGTTTACCAGCTCGTAATGGGCGCGCGGAATGCCGGGGCCATCCATTACAAAGCCCACCAGCTTGCGCTGCACGCCTTGCTCTTTCTGCTCCTTCAGCGCGGAGCTGTTTGTAAACTCCTTGGTGAACTTGGTAATCCAGCCCAAGCCGCCTTCCAGCGGGGAAGTTTGATCGTCGATGTCATTGCCGTACAGGCAGTAGCCCATTTCCAGGCGCAGCGTGTCGCGGGCACCGAGGCCGATGGGCTTCAGGCCGAAAGGCTTACCGGCTTCCAGAATCTTGTTCCACACTTCGTGGGCCGACTCATTCGGAATGTATAGCTCAAAGCCGCCCGCACCAGTGTAGCCCGTTGCTGAGATAATCACGTTGGGCTGGCCCGCAAAGGTGCCCTGCACAAACGAGTAGTACGGAATGCTCTTCAGGTCCGTATCGGTCAGGCTTTGGAGTGCGTCGATGGCTTTGGGGCCCTGCACGGCGAAAAGACTGATCTGGTCCGATACGTTTTCCATGTCGGCCCCGAACTCCTCGTTAAAGCGGCTGATCCAGTTCCAATCCTTTTCGATGTTGGAAGCGTTGACCACCAGCATGTAGTCCTCGTCGGCCAGCTTGTATACCAACAAATCGTCCACAATACCGCCCTGCTCGTTGGGCAGGCAGGAATACTGGGCTTTGCCGTCCTGCAGTTTGCTGGCATCGTTGGTGGTTACGCGCTGGATCAGGTCCAGAGCCCGGGGGCCGCGTACGCGGAACTCACCCATGTGCGACACATCGAAGATACCTACGGCCCGGCGCACAGTGTGATGCTCGTCGAGGTCGGAGGAGTAGCGCACGGGCATGTTGTAGCCGGCGAAAGGCACCATCTTGGCACCGAGTTGCTGGTGCACGTCGTTCAGCACGACGGTCTTCAGGTCGCTCATGGAAAAAGGGAATTGCGGTCTGGTGGGGAAACGGCCACCGGGCAACACGGGCAGCCCGGCGCGCAAAAGTAGCTCAAAACTCCCGGCACCCAATCGGCCCTGTTTGTCGTTCAAGTACCAGCGGCTCCACCTACGCCCTAGTATTTTTTGGTATGGATGAAGATATCAAGCGTGACTTTGACGGTGCCCGTCTGCGGCATATTCTCTTCAAAGCCAAGCTCCGCTCCTTCCTGTATGGCAGCGGTTCCGACGAAGAACCCGTACGCGACGCTGATATTTGTGGCTTAGGAAAGTGGATCAAAGACACCGCGTTGGCCCGGTTTGGGCACCATCCCGAGGTGCATGAGCTGGACCGTATGCACCGCTTGGTACACGTTCGGGCCAATACGCTGATGGATCTTTATCAGACCGGGCAGGTAGACGAGGCCCAACGCCGCCTACGCGAAATCAATCCCATCACCGATCAGATCTTGCAGCTGATCAATACCCTTGAACAAAAGCTGCGTAAAGAGGCCCGCTGACGCAGCGCTTTTTACATGAAGCTCAAGCTTTCTACTCGCATCTTTATTGGCTTTCTCACCATTGCGTTGCTGTTCGTGACGGTTGTTTTCGTCAACTATCAGCTGTCACGCGCGGTATTGAGGAATTCCCAACGCATTGCCGATTCGCAGAACCGGACGGCGCAGGCCACGCGCATGCTGCGTCACATCGTCGACATGGAATCCGGCTTTCGGGGCTATCTGCTGATAGGCAACGAACGCCTGCTTGAGTCTTACTACGAAGGCGAGCGGCAGCTTTTGGGCGCCTTTATGGATTTGCGGGATGACTTTCCCATCGATGATCCGCAATACGCCCGCCTGCTCCGGGCCCAGCAGTTGTACGAGCGTTGGTCGGCCTTTTCGCACCTGCTTATCAGCGAAAAACGCAATGCCCGCAAGAGCAGCGCCAAGCAGGAAGGCATCGACAACATGGAGCACCGCACGTTGGTGGAGGACCTGACGGGCAAGCGGCTGATGGACCAGATCCGGGTTATTTTCCGCGGGTTCGATCAAACGGAGTTGGCCTCGCGCGACAAGCAGCGGGAAAAACTTACCGATAGCATTCGGCAAACGCGTGTCCTTTCCATTGTGCTTACGCTGGTTGCCCTTGCCATGGGCCTTACCGGGGCCTTGCTCATCACTAGGCTACTAGCGCGCCGCATCAACATTATGGTGCAGCTGGCCACGCGCATCGCCGACGGCAATTACCAGGTGCGCCTCGAAGATCAGGACCAGGATGAGCTAAGTGAGCTGGCAACCTCACTGAACTCCATGGCCAGTACCATCGGCTCGACCATCACTCAGCTGGAACGCCGCAACCAGGAACTCGATCAGTTTGCCTACGTGGTGTCGCACGACTTGAAAGCCCCCTTACGCGGCATCGAAAGTGCTTCCCGCTGGATCGAGGAGGATATGGATGTAAGCCTGCCCGAGCACATCCGGGAGTTTCTGGAGCTGATGCGGGCCCGGGTGCATCGCATGGAAAACCTTATTAGCGGCATCCTGGAGCTGGCGCGGGTAGGGCGCGTGCAGCAGGCCCAGGAGCGCGTCAACCTACGGGAGTTGCTCGGCGAAATCGTAGATTCTCTTGCTCCGCCGGCTGGTTTTCGCGTGCAATTGCCCCCCTACTTGCCCACGCTTACGGCTTCGCGGGTAGAGCTGCAGCAGGTTTTCAGCAACCTTATCAGCAACGCCATAAAGTACCATCACGACCCGGCCAGTGGCTTGGTGCACATTCGGCTCCGCGAAACGCCCGACGAGTACACGTTTTCCGTAGCCGACAACGGCCCGGGCATTGCTGCTGAGTATCACGAACGGGTTTTTGTGATTTTTCAGACGCTTACCGAACGCGACACGTTGGAAAGTACTGGCGTAGGGCTGGCTATTGTAAAGAAGATTATTGAGCGTCACGGCGGTAAAATCACTTTGGATTCGCAGGAAGGCGCCGGAGCCACTTTCACTTTCACCTGGCCTAAGGCTTCTAAAGCGCGCAATGCTAGTGGTCAACGCGCCGGTGCCATTAGCCAATAGGCTTTTTTCCACGTATAGGAGTGGTGTCTGCTCCAGAAGCAATCCTTCCCACTTCTACTAGCTTTCCAGATGCATAGCCATAATTCAATTCCTCCAGGCATTCTGCTCGTCGAAGACGACCAGATGGATATTATGAATGTGCAGCGTGAATTGCGCAAGCATAACATCAACGCTCCCCTCTATGTGGCCCGCAACGGCCGCGACGCCCTTTCCATGTTGCGCGGCGAAAATGGCAAGGAGCAAATCCCCAAGCCTAGCGTGGTAATGCTGGACATCAACATGCCTCGGATGAATGGCTTAGAGCTTCTCGAGGTGCTCCGCTCCGATACAAATTTTGTGGGCCTGAACGTGTTTATCATGACCACTTCCGACCTCGAAAATGACCGGTTACGAGCTCAGGAATTGGCTGTGAGCGGCTACATTATCAAGCCCCTGACCTTTGATAAATTTGGCGAAGGTGGCGCTACCGTCGACGGCTTCAGCCTGTTTTTGGACTTGCTGCAGTTGAAAGAACAGCACCAG
>NZ_JBZYWH010000028.1:0-68585 GCF_058932745.1 Hymenobacter sp. FMD4 | reverse complement strand
CATAGTCGCGGCCACCGCGCCGGCTCCGGCGCTGGGCTTCGTAGCTGTCGTCGTCGTCCAGTTCGTCAACTTCGTCATCGTCGCCGAAGCCACCAAAGCGACTAGAGCTTTCCGGGTCTTCTTCCGCTTCGGCCGTGGCGAATTCGTCTTCGGTCATACTAGCAAGGTCCAGTGCTTCGTCGTGCGACGAGCCCGTATCGCGCCACATCAGGTAGTCGGCGTACTTGGTGGCTAGTGAGTCTTCCGAAGAAGCTCCTTTGCGGCCGCCTTTGGGAGGACGGGTGCTGCTTAGCGAGCTATCCAGCTCGTCGTCTTCATCGAACAGGTCGTCGTCGAGGTCGTCGTAGCTTCTCATGGGAGAGGTGAATGAGGGGGTTGTGCGGGATAAAGTAGGGGAGCGGCGGCAAATCAGCCGGGAAACGCAGGCTGAGAAGTTCGGGTTACGGTAGTTCTAGGAAAGCGGTTGGAGCAAAGCCGGAAAGGGGCAAAACATGTTCTCGGTCTACTCTCTAAGATAAGCAGGATTTCTGGGCTGTTGCAGCGTAAAGGCGGTTTCGTTAGCGGCGCGAGGCGTAATCGGTGACCTGCAGGCGGTGCTGGCAGAAGGCATATTCTTCTTCCACATTGGAGCTGACGAGCACCAGCCGGCCCGACGTGGTGGCCGCTACGTGCTCGTGGTACCAACTGATGCCGGCGCGGTCAAGATTGGTAGTGGGCTCGTCCAGCAAAAGCAGGGGAGCATCGGCATACAGCGCCAAACCAAGCTTTACGCGCTGCTTCATGCCGGACGAAAAGTCGCGTAGCAGTTTGTGGCGCGCGTGTGGTAGCTGCAGCAGCTCGATAAGCTGCGGGGCCGTGAGGCCCGCCCGCAACGGGCGAAAACGCGTGTGAAAGTGCAATAGCTCCGTCAGCGTCAGCTCCTCTATGAGCTCCAGGTAAGGAGCGCAGAGCGAAAGATGCCGGGCCACATCGTCGGCTCGGATGTCACGGCCTTGCAGGCGGAAGCGCAGCTCCCCAGCCGACGGCAGATTGTAGGCTGCCAGCACCTGCAGGAGCGTGCTCTTTCCGGCGCCGTTTGGCCCC
The DNA here is from genome assembly GCF_058932745.1 of Hymenobacter sp. FMD4. Taxonomy (NCBI): domain Bacteria; kingdom Pseudomonadati; phylum Bacteroidota; class Cytophagia; order Cytophagales; family Hymenobacteraceae; genus Hymenobacter; species Hymenobacter sp. FMD4. Next base: position 67,502 of record NZ_JBZYWH010000028.1, on the reverse strand, counting down.
AGCAGAGCCGTAGCCGTGCCCGGGAGGAAGGTATGGGTCAGCTCCCGGAAAATCCAGTCACGGCCGAAGCGTTTGCCCAGCCCGAGGGCTTCAATCTGCACTGCTGCCGTTGCGCGAGTAACCCTTGATGATACCCCGGCCGGAATTGCGTACAAAGTTCACTACTTCGTCGCGCTCCGGGCTCGGGGGCAATTCCAGTTCAATCTGATCCAGCGCCGTGTTGTTGTTCAGCCCGTTTAGGAACAGGAAGCGGTAGCACTGCTGAATCTGCAGGATTTTCTCATCGGAGAAGCCCCGGCGGCGCAGGCCCACGGAGTTGATGCCCGCGTAGGAAAGCGGCTCGCGGCCGGCCTTCACAAACGGCGGTACATCCTTGCGCACCAGCGAGCCTCCCGATACCATCGCATGGGGCCCCACGCGCACAAACTGGTGCACGGCAGAAGTGCCGCCTACTATGGCATAGTCACCGATTTCAACGTGGCCAGCCAGCTGCACGGCGTTGGCCAGAATGCAGTTGTCGCCGATCTGGCAGTCGTGCGCCACGTGCACATAAGCCATGAGCAGGCAATTGGCCCCGATGACGGTCCGGAGCCGGTCGATGGTGCCGCGGTTTACGGTCACGCATTCGCGAATTACGGTGTTGTCGCCGATATGCACCGTGGTTTTCTCCCCGGCATACTTGAGGTCCTGCGGCATGGCGGCAATCACTGCCCCCGGAAATACCTTGCAGTTTTTGCCGATACGGGCGCCCGACATGATGGTCACGTTCGGGCCGATCCACGTTCCCTCCCCAATTTCCACGTCTTGCGCGATGGTAGTGAAGGGTTCCACGACCACGTTCTGCGCAATCTTGGCTTCGGGATGGATGTAGGCGAGCGGCTGGGTCATTCTTTCAATGAAGAATTAACAATCAAAAATTAAAAATGAGGCAGTAGCCGGAGCGAGAAGCTGAAACCGGGCCATTTTTAATCTTTAACTCTCAATTATTAATTGACGCTAAGCGTCTTTGCGTACGATGGCAGCGCTCATTTCGGCTTCCATAACCACTTTGCCGTTGACAAAGGCTTGGCCGCGCATTTTAGCAATTCCGCGCTTTACCGGTGAAAGAAGCTGGCACTTGAAAATGACTGTGTCACCGGGAATAACCTTCTTCCTAAACCGACAGTTCTCGATGCCGAGAAATAAGGTCAGGTAGTTTTCGGGGTCAGGTACCGTGTTCAGGACCAGAATTCCGCCCGTTTGGGCCATAGCCTCAATCTGCAGCACCCCCGGCATAATGGGGTTGCCGGGGAAGTGGCCGTTGAAAAACTCTTCGTTCATCGTCACGTTCTTCACGCCCGTCACCGTGGTGCCGTCAAGGTGAATAATCTTGTCGATGAGCAGGAAAGGGTAACGGTGGGGCAGAATCTGGGCAATCTGGTTGACGTCCATCACCGGCGGCCGCGAGGGGTCGTACTGCGGAACCGGGGAGGAATCTACCTCCATCATTTTCTTTTTAATCTTCTTGGCGAAGGCCACGTTGGCGGCATGGCCGGGGCGAGCGGCCAGGATCTGGCCTTTCAGGGGGCGGCCTACCAAGGCCAAGTCACCTATCACGTCGAGCAGCTTGTGGCGGGCGGGCTCGTTTTTATGGCGCAGGTCCACATTATTCAGAATGCCCTCCTTCTTCACGGCCACTTTGGGCTTGCCCAGCATGGTGGCCAGGTCGCCCAACTCTTCCTCACTCACCACGCGGTCGACCACCACGATGGCGTTGCTGAGGTCGCCGCCCTTGATCAGGTTAGACTTGTAAAGGGCCTCCAACTCGTGCAGAAAGCAGAAAGTGCGCGAAGCAGCAATTTCCTCCGCAAACTGTTCAATGTTGGTCAGCGAAGCATGCTGCGAGCCGAGAACGGGGGAGTTGTAATCCACCATTACCGTCACGCGGTAATCGTTGAGTGGCAGGGCCGCTATTTCCACGCCGCGGGCATTGTCCACGAAGCGGATTTCGTCGGGAATCTCGAAGTAGTTGCGCAGGGCGTTCTGCTCTTCCAGGCCTACTTCCTGCAGCGCCTCCACGAAGGGCAGCGACGAGCCATCCATGATGGGGGGCTCGGGGCCGTCGAGTTGAATCAGCACGTTGTCGATTTGCAGGCCTACCAGCGCTGCCAAGGTGTGCTCCACCGTATGCACGCGGGCTCCGTTCTGCTCGATGGTGGTGCCGCGCGAAAGGTCCACTACGTAGTCCACGTCGGCATCGACGGTGGGCTGGCCTTCCAGATCGATGCGCTGAAACTTGTAGCCGTGGTTGGCTGGGGCCGGGCAGAAGGTCATGGTGGCCTGCACGCCCGTATGCAGCCCCACGCCGCTTACGGTAACCGGGGCCTTAATCGTATGCTGTTTATCGAACATGTTCTGAGTTGTCCGTTGTCAGCCAAGAGTTGCCAGCAACGAACCTCAAAGAGGAGTAACTGACAACCGATAACGGACAACAATCGGCGCGCAAAGCTATGACTTTTCTGCCGCGTCTGACGTGTTGCGGCCCCGCTCCAAGTCAAACAAGCGCCTTTCCAAGTCGGGCAGACGTCGAAAAACGGCATTCGCGCGCAGGCTGTCGCGCAGGTTAAAAGCCGGGGAGCCCTGCAACAGCTGCCCTTCTTCCTTGATGGATTTGCCCACGCCCGACTGAGCCGTAACGGTGGTGCGATTGGCGAGGGTGAGGTGACCAGCCAGGCCTGCCTGACCAGCCAGCACGCAAAAGTCGCCGACTTTGGTGGAGCCGGAAATGCCCGTTTGCGCGGCCACAACGGTGTGGCGACCTATTTCTACGTTGTGGGCTATCTGCACTAGGTTGTCAATCTTGGTGCCTTCCCGAATAACCGTCGAGCCCATCGTGGCGCAGTCGATGGTGCTGTTGGCTCCGATGCTCACATTGTCTTCCAGCACCACATTGCCGATCTGCGGAATGGCGCGGTAAGAGCCATCCGGCTGCGGCGCAAAGCCGAAACCATCGGACCCGATGACGGCGCCGGCGTGAATGACACAACGCGCCCCAATCACGGTATCGGCATAAATTCTGGCTCCGGCGTAGATGATGGAGCCCTCGCCGATGCGGCATCGGTCGCCGATGGTGGCATGCGGAAAAATCAGCACGCCGCGCCCGATCTGGCAGTTTTCGCCCACGTAGGAAAAAGCACCGCGGTAGCCGTCGTCGCCTACTTCAGAGCCTTGGCCTACGAAGGAGGGCTGCTCTACGCCGCGCTTACCGGTGCGGGTAAACTGCTGGTAAAATTCCAGCAGCGTGGTGAAGCCCAGGTACGGATCGTCGACGCGGATGAGGGCGGCCTGTACGGGCTGCTTCAGCTCCAGCGTGCGGCTGATGATGACGGCCGATGCCTGGGTGGTGTAGAGGTGGGGCTCGTACTTGGAGTTGGCCAAAAAGGCCACGGCGCCAGCGCGGGCTTCTTCGATTTTTGCCAGCCGGTCGACGCGCAGGGCAGAGTCACCTTCTACCGTGCCGTTCAATACGCCCGCAATCTGGCCTACCGTAAATTCCATAGGCGGCAAAAGTAGAGCAAAAATCAGTTGTCCGTTGTCCCGCCACCGCGGCCAGGGAAAGTGCAGTAGCCGCCGGAGGCGGGTAAAAAGCTCTTACCTACTTTAATGAGGCCCTTTGGGTGAGAAGAATAAACAACCGTTACAAGCTACTTAGCTACACGATTTCCTTTGGATAGCAGACGTAATACTTCTCTACCCGCTTGCTTAAGGAGCGAATGTTGGGAAGGTCCGAAGCTTCGGCCACATCGATGACGTGGCCGCGCTTGGTTAGGACGTTGATGCTGTCGCCACCGGTATCGTAGGCGTTGTTGCTGATGCGGCCTTCAATCATTAAATGCGTCGCTTCTGCGGACGGCAAGTTGAAATGCTCAGCTATCAGCTCTACTATGCCGAGGCGAAAATCCTCGTCGAAAGGCTCCGAGGCCAGTGTAATCTTGAACAAGTGGCGCTCCAGCAGGCTATGCGCCAAGAACGACAGCACAAAATCGGGGTGGGTGGCCCAGACTTTTACGGCAGCCCATATGTCTACGTCGTCTAAGCGAACGAAGCGCTGAATGATAGAGGGGTCATGCTCAAAATCGAGCATGCGCACCGGGTTGGTGAGAAAATAGCCCAACTCGGGTGAGGCCGGTACGGGTACGCCGCTGCGGGCCAGGTCGCGGGCCCGCTCCATGATGCGGATAACCATTTGCTCGGCCGACGTCACGGCCTTGTGCATGTACACCTGCCAGTACATCACGCGGCGGCTTACCAAGAAATTCTCAATGCTGTACACGGCCTTCTCCTCCAGCACCAGCCGCTCGTCGTTCGATACGGTGAGCATCTTGATAAGGCGGTCGGCGCCGGGCTGGCCTTCCTTCACGCCGGAGTAGAAGGAGTCGCGGTTGAGGTAGTCGAGCCGGTCCATGTCGAGTTGGCTGCTGACCAGCTGGTGAAAAAATGGCCGCGGATAAGAGCCCTGGAAAATATCGATGGCCAGCTGCAGGCGGCCGCCAAACTCCGCGTTAAGCAACTCCATCAGGTGCAGGGAAATCTGCTCGTGCGGTACGTCCTCAAACAAGGCATGCTCTAGGGCGTGGGAGAGGGGCCCGTGGCCCACGTCGTGCAGCAGAATGGCAATTTGGGCCGCCTCGCCTTCCTGCGCCGTGATGCGCACGCCCTTGTCCTTGAGGGTGCGCAGTGCCAGCGACATGAGGTGCATGGCACCGAGCGCGTGGTGAAAGCGCGTGTGCAAGGCCCCGGGGTACACAAAATCTGTCAGGCCGAGCTGCTTGATGCGCCGCAGCCGCTGGAAGTAGCGGTGTTCGATCAAGTCAAAAATCAGATCGGTCGGGACGCTCACGAACCCGTAAACCGGGTCGTTCAGTATTTTTTTCTTGTTCAAGGGGTGCTTGGCGAGGGTTTGGCGGCCGAAAAGTACCGCGAATCACTCGTACGGAAAGCATGTCGACTCGGTGGCAGCACAAATCAGGCTTACCAGAACGATTTTTTGGTTGGTCTTGAAAAAGCCCTAGGCAAATTCATACGTCTGGTAAAGTCGATGCGGCAGGCAATTCCGCTGATCGTCAGCATATAGATTTTTGCTAATGCAACCATAGGGTATGGTTTGGGGTTACCTATGCTTGAAGCAATAGCCTGCCTACGGGTTGGGGCTGTATCATAAATACGCTCCGATACGTTAGGTTGCGCAGCGTAGAGCGTTCTGAGCGCTTTGCTTTTACCGCCGCACGTGGCCCCTGGTCACCTTACCTCCATTCGAAAACAACTTCATGCAACGTTACAGTATCCTTTGGGCCGACGACGAAATTGACCTGCTTAAACCGCACATTCTTTTCCTAAAAGAGCGTGGCTACGACGTGACGGGCGTAAACTCCGGCGCCGATGCCATCGAGGAAATTCAGGACAAGAACTACGACCTCGTATTCTTGGACGAAAACATGCCCGGCCTGACGGGTCTCGAAACGCTCACCGAAATCAAGGCCTCGCGCCCCACAGTTCCGGTGGTCATGATTACCAAGAGCGAGGAGGAGCACATCATGGAAGAGGCCATCGGCTCCAAGATTGCCGATTACCTCATCAAGCCGGTGAATCCCAACCAGATCCTGTTGTCGGTGAAGAAGGTGCTGGATTACAACCGCCTGGTGTCGGAAAAAACCAACAGCTCGTACCAGCGCGACTTCCGCCAGCTGGGCATGCAGCTGTCCGACCGCCTCTCGCCCGCCGAGTGGGCCGATGTGTACAAGAAGCTGGTGTACTGGGAGCTGGAAATCAACGAGACGGAAGGCAAGAGCATGGCCGACGTCTTCAACATGCAGAAGGACGAGGCCAACACGTACTTCGGCCGCTTTATCACCGAGAACTACGAGGACTGGGTAAACGGCGACGATGACGACGCGCCGCTGATGTCGCACCAGCTGTTTAAGGAGCGGGTATTTCCGCTGTTGAAGGAAACCGGCGACCAGCCCGTGTATTTCGTGCTCATCGACAACCTGCGCTACGACCAATGGAAGGTGCTGGAGCCCATCATTGCGGATATGTTCACGGTGGACCAGGAGGAGATGTACTACAGCATCCTGCCCACCACCACGGCGTACGCCCGTAACGCCATCTTCTCGGGCATGATGCCCGGCGAAATCCAGAAAAAGTACCCCAACCTGTGGGTGTGGGACGACGACGACGAAGGCAAGAACCTGCACGAGGCCGAGTTCATGGAAATCATGTTCCAGAAGGCCAATCAGAAGCACAAGTTCAGCTACAACAAGGTGACCAACCTGCAAGCCGGCAAGGACTTGCTGGGCAAAATGGCCAACCTGCACAACAACTACAAGCTGAACGTCATCGTCTACAACTTCGTGGACATGCTTTCGCACGCCCGCACCGACATGGCCATGATCCGGGAACTGGCCGCCGACGAATCGGCGTACCGTAGCATCACCCGCTCGTGGTTCCTGCACTCGCCGCTGTACGAGATGTTGCAGCAGATTGCCGACAAGAAGGGCAAGCTCATCATCACCACCGACCACGGCACCATCCGCTGCAAGCGCCCCTACAAAATCGTAGGCGACCGGAACACCAACACCAACTTGCGCTACAAGCACGGCAAAAACCTGGGCTTCGACGAGACGCGCGACGTGTACGTGGTGCGCAAGCCAGAACGCATCTTCCTGCCCCGGGAAAACGTGTCGACGGCGTACGTATTCACGCTCGGAGACTACTTCTTCGCTTACCCCAACAACTACAACTACTACGTGAACTTCTACAAGGATACCTTCCAGCACGGTGGCATTTCCTTGGAGGAGTGCATCATCCCCTACATCACGCTGAGCCCTAAGGGGGCGTAACAATCCGAACCGGCAGCACCTTGGTGCTGTCTGTTTCCTCTGGATAGGAAGACTTAACCTCGCCAAGCCCGCAGTTGGGCAAACAAAAAGAGGCACCTGCGCAGGTGCCTCTTTTTGTTAGTCACAAAGCCAATGCCCGTAGTGCTTGTGATGGTACGGGAAGCAAACCTCCGTTTCGTCCGAGCCGCGGAGCAGCAGGTGCAAGGCCTGACGAGTTTGCATTCGGTGCTGGCCCCATAGTTGGCGGGTCAGTGGCTTGGAAGGTTGGTTCAGCCGATAAGTCCAGCTTTGATAAAGCCGGATGCGGCCGTGTTGCCGGGTCGTCCAGGCCCAGCGCTTCTTGGGTTGGTGCATGCGAGTTGTAGGTTGGTACCTACAACTCGTGGCAAGTGGAGTGCTGGCGTTTCATGGTCAGCTAAATAAGTGGGCAACAAGCGAAGCCGACCAAGCACTTAAGGAGCGGGTTTTTGGAGCTGGGGCAGGGGCTTCGTTCTGGTCGTAATCAGAATCGCCCCGTTTACCGCCCGGCTGCCGTACAGCGCCGTTGCCTGTTCGCCCTTCAGTACATCGATTTTCAGAATGCCATCCGGGTTGAGGATCTTGATTTGCTCGTCGGAGGCGGGCAATCCATTCACTAGGTAGAGCGGGCCGGCACCCGGCAAAACGCTGGGCGCGCAACGAATGCGGATAGCTGCGGGCTTCACCGTGTCTGGCCGTTGAGCCAGTGTGGCTTGCTGCGTCGCCTGAGGAGTCTCCTGTGCGTTGGCAGCCATCGGTAGGGTGCACAGCCAAATTAGGGCTGTAGAGGATTTGATGATCAGCGGGGCCACAGGATAAAGTTGTTTAAGGTGCAAGTATGATAACTAGATGCTGAAGATATAAGTATTCCACACGTTCGCAATACATATATCCATTGGACTGGTAATGAGGCTATAGTAGGTTGGTGCTTGCTCGCGGTGCTGGGAGGGCCGCATGGTGTAGTTGTCAAACTTGAGGGTTTATTCAGTGTGCCTAGCCTTGAAATTGACAAGCTCTTTTGCACTGACCCGCAACGTGTGTTTCGTGGTCCTCAAGTATTTAGGTTGCAGGTCTTGAACAGGCCAAGCTTTACGCAAGGTGCTCTATCTATAGCGGATTCCTGAACGGTGTAGATAAGCCTACTTGCGTCTTGCCGTCCGCGCCGTTTGGGGGTTGTCGTTCAACGATGACACACAAGTAGGTGTCTCTACACTCGTTACACCGTTCTCGAATTTGCTAAATTAAGAGATTCAAGCCGGGTCAACCCCGGTTCCGCTGCTTGCGAAGGTTGAGTTCGTGTTGTCGATATAAGTGTTTCACCAGCTTGGCGCGGTACTCCGGTGTGGTGTTGGCATAAAAGGCCGTTTCATAATCAAATAAAGTCTCGACTGATATGGCCGCCGACGGCCCGGATTCCAAATACTCAACCATCAGCCGGAGTACTCGCTCACTGCTGCCCTTGATGAACAAAACTTCCGATACCGTAGCGCCAAGCTTTTTGTGCAGCCGGGTGCCGCTGATTGTTTTCGTGCGCAGAATATCGGCGGGCTGCAGGGCCGTATAAGTGTCAGGCTGCAGCAGCACCCCGTTGTAGAACACCACCGGCTGTACACTGCTGGTCAAGCCAAGCGCCTCCACACCGGAGTCTGAGGCGCTGAACTCTGAAATAGGTGGGGAGGCTTGTACCGAGGACTGCTGACCCACAGCCGGGGCAAGGGCGCTGGAGCTAAGCACGGCCAGGAAAAAAAGACGGGAGCAGAAGTAGCGTAGCATAGGCGTGACGGACGTAACTGAGTAAAACAAGAACCCCGTACCGACGGAGCCATTGGGCTACCACTCTGGTACGGGGTTCTATACGAATGCTGCCACAGGCTGAACAATTCAGCTCCGACAAAATAGCCGGTTAGCTGCCACCGGCCCGCCGTTTTTCGTCTTCGGCACCACCTTGGCGGCGCTTGCTCTGGGCCACCTTGTCGTTGCCGAAGCGGTAGTTCAGCGAGAGCGTGACCACGCGCGACTCGCGGCGCTGGAAGAAGCGTTCCGTGTAGTTGTCGAAGTTGACGGTAGCGCGGGTTTTGTCCGTGAAGAAGATGTCGGTAGCGTTGAGCTTCACGGTGGCTTTGTTTTTCCAGAGGCCCTTCTGGATGCCTACCGAAATCTGTCCCTGCGGCTGCGAGAGGAAGAAGGCGTAGCGCTCCGTGGAGCGGTAGGTGCCGTTCAGGTCGGCTTTCCAGTCCTTGCCGAGAGTGAAGGTGCTGTTGCTGCTCAGGTTGAAGGCAGCCTGGCCCGCGTTGAGGCGGGTGCCAACTAGTTCGCCCTGAAAACGATTGTAGTACACCACGGCGTTGTTGTACATCGTCCACCATTTAGCCACTTCTACCGGGGCGGTGAGCGTCAGGCCGTAGTTGTACTGGCGGGTCAGGTTCTGCGTGGTCGACACCACGAAGCGGCTGTTGGCCGACTCGGGCTGCACCGTGCCCACGATGGGGTCGGAAGTAATGGCGTAGCTCAGGCCCAGGCTGTATTTCTGCTTGAAGGTGTGGGTCAGCTCCAGGTTGTAGCTGGTTTGGGGCAGCAAATCCGGGTTGCCGGCGCCGTAGGTTACGGGGTCGATAAAACTTTTGAACGGATTAAGTTGCCCGTACGAAGGCCGGTCGATGCGGCGGCTCAGCGACACGGCTACTTCGTGTTTGGGCGAAAACGTGTGCTTCAGGGCCGCGCTCGGAAACAGCTGAAAGTAGTGGCGGTCGAAGTTCAGGGAGTCGTTCTGTGGCCGCCCCACGGCGTTGGTTTGCTCGCCGCGCAGGCCTAGCTGCAGGCTGCCTTTGGGCAGGGTCTGGTTCAGGCTTACGTAGCCGGCCATAATGTTCTCATCGTACCGGAAGCGGTTGGACAGACCGGGGTCGAGTTCCAGCACGTCCACGTTGCCGGGCACAGCAGGGCGCAAAAACACGAGGTCGTTGTCGGCCAGCACCCAGCTGATTTTGCCGCCGGCTTCCAGGCGGCGCGTTTTGGTGAGCGGGCGCGTGTAATCGGCCTTCACGGACTGAATGGTCAGCAAGCTTTTCTGATTGTTGGGGCGCCGGTCGGCAAAGCCTGCCGGGACGAAGAAGCGCGTATCGAGCAGCTGCGAGCGGCGCGAGTCGTAGCGGGCGTAATCGGCGTCGGCCGACAGCTCGTGCATGCCCAGCGAGTCTTTGAAGGTGTGGCGGAAGTTGAGGTTGCCGGAGTAGTTGGGCAAGTTGCCGTCGCGCAGGTTGTCGGAAATGGAGCGGCGCACGAGGCTGTCCTGCGGGGTGATGCCCGGCGTAGGGTCCTTCGCCTTGTACAGCTCCGAGAAGTTGCTGCCTTCGCTGTCGGTGCGCAGCGCCAACCCATTGGCCACGAAGCCCAGCACGGTGCGTTCGGTCAGGTTGTAGTCGGCCCCAATTTTCCAGCTGTGCGAGCGGCCGTGACCGACGTTGTAATTGTCCTGAAAAGACTTTGCATCCAGGGTTTTGTTGCCATCGGGGTAACTGTAAAAGTCCCGGTTGATGGTCAGGGCACTCCAGTTGCGGCGGTCGGCAAAAGTATAGGTACCGAAGTAGTTCACCTTTTTGCGCCGGTGGTTCAGGTTCAGGCCCGATGTCCACTTGTGAAAGCGCCCGTAGCCCAGGCTGGCATTTACCGAGCCGTTGGTGCCCAGCTTCTGGTCCTTTTTCAGGTTGATGGCAATGATGCCCGCGCCGCCCTGCGCATCATACTTGGCGGGCGGGTTGGTAATCAGCTCGATGTTTTTGACCTGATCGGCCGGCAAACCTCGTAGGTAGTCGGCCAGTTCCGCGCCTGTCATGGGCTGGCGCTTGCCGTCGATGAGCACCAGCAGGCCCTGCCGGCCGCGCAGAGCCAGGTTGTCGTTGCCATCGATGGTGACGCCGGGTGAGCGGCTGAGCACATCCAGGGAGGTATTGCCAGCCGACAAGGGACTGCCCTCCACGTTCACCACGGTACGGTCGGCGAGGCGCTCGAACTGCGGCCGGGTAGCTGTGACTTTCACTTCCTTCAGCTGAGTGGCGGCACTGGTGGGCAGCGTGAGGGCAGGCAAGGCCACGGCGGCACCTGCCACCTCGAAGGGCTTGGACCACTGGCGCACGTAGCCAAGCTGCGAGGCCGATACCAGGTACTGCCCGTCGGCGGCAGGCTCAAACTTATAGTTGCCCCTCTCGTCGCTGAACTCGGTTTTGACCACGGTCGAGTCCTGGGCGCGGTGCAGGGTGACGGTAGCGTAGTCAATGGCCGCTCCCGCGGCCGTGCGCACGCTACCATTTACGCTTGCAGGGCCTTGGGCGCTGGCGGTGCGGTAAGCCGTGAGGCTGGTAAGGAGCAGTAGGGCCATACATGGCCTCCAGGAAGAACGGGGTAGGGCAGGTTTCATAACATTGCTAGGCGTAGGCTGAGAGAGAGTTGATTAGTACGAATTGTTTCGTAGTAAACGTACGAAGTGTTTCGTAATGGTGTGTTGGCATTGGTAATATTTTGTTTAAAGTGCTGAGGAGCAGTTGGTCGTAATCTGGTCCAGGAGTTTGCGCAGCAGGCCTAGCTCCGTTTCCGAAATGCCATCTAGCGCGGTGGCGCGGTTGCTGAGCACCACTGGTTGCACGGCGTCCAGAATGCGCTGGCCTTCTTCGGTCACGCGCATTTGGGTGCGGCGCCCGTCTTGGGGCAGGGGCTCGGCCGAGAGCAGTTCCTGCTTGGTGAGCAGCGCGATAATGCGCGCCACCGAAGCCTGGTCTTTAAAGACGCGCTCGGCTATTTCGTGCTGGGTCAGGTCGTCATTTTCCAGAATCACGCGCAGTACCAACCACTGGTCGATGGTGATGGGTACACCGGCGCGGTCGATGTTGGCTTGCGCAAAGCGCCGGTAGCTCCGGATGGCTTTGTCGAGCGAATAGAAAATGACGGTGGAGAGCATGGCAATCAGGGAGTAAAGCAAAGACTATGACATATCATAGAAGTTGCATTTAACGAAAAAAACTTCGTGCATCATATTGAAAACAAGGCAGCCTCCCGTTGAGCGGGAGGCTGCCTTGTAGTTATTGGCGAATTAATCGGCGCGGCGCTTTTCGTCCTCGGCCCCGCCTTGGCGGCGCTTGGCAGCGGCTACTTTATCGTTGCCGAAGCGGTAGTTGAAGGAGAGTGTTACGGCGCGGCTGTCCTGGGCTTGGTAGAACCGCTCCTGGTAATTCTGGTAAGTGGAGCGGGCATTGGTGACGCTGGTGTAGAATATATCGGAAGCATTCAGCTTCACCGTGGCCTTCTTATCCCAGAGGCTCTTTTGCAGGCCCAGGGCCACCGCGCCGCGGGGTCGCAGATCGAAGAAGCCATACTGCTCCGCCGACTGGTAGCGGGCGTTCAGCTCCACGGTCCAGCCCTTGCCGAAACCGTAGGTGCTGTTACTGCTCACATTGAAGGCGGCGCGGCCGCTGTTGAGGCTGGTGCCGGCCACGTTGCCGGTGAAGTGGCGGTAGAAGAGCACCGCGTTGTTGTAGATCTGCCAACCCTTGATAGGCTCCATGGGCGCCGTGAACGTGACGGCGTAATACTCCTGGCTGCGCAGGTTCTGGATGGTGGCCACCACGTTGCGGCTCGTGGCCGACTCGGGCTGCACCGTATTCACGATGGGGTCGGCGGTATGGCTGTAGCTTACGCCCAGGCTGTATTTCTGGCGGTAGGTGTGCGTCAGCTCCAGGTTGTAGCTGGTTTGGGGCAGCAGGTTGGTATTGCCCTCCTGGTAGGTGGTGGCGTCGGCGTAGCCGCGGAAAGGGTTCAGCTGGTTGTACGAAGGCCGGTCGATGCGGCGGCTCAGCGACACGCTGGTTTCGTTGTGGTCGGAGAAGCTGTGCTTGGCTGAGGCGCTCGGGAACAGCTGGAAGTAGTTTCGCTTAAAGCTGGAAGGACGGTCGGGCTGCACCACGTCCTGCTTGCCTACGGCCTGGGTTTGCTCACCGCGTAAGCCGGCCTGCAGGTTCCACTTCGGCAGTTTCTGGCTCAGGCTCACGTAGCCGGCGTAAATGTTCTCGTCGTAGCGGAAGCGGTTGGAGCGCTCCACGTCGTAGAAGCGGCGGGCGTCGAAGGTGCGGTGAAACACCACGTCGTTGTCGGAAGCCACCCAGCTGGCTTTGGCGCCGGCTTCGGCCCGCAGCGTTTTGCTGAGGGGGTGAGTGTAGTCGGCCTTCAGGGCCGTAATAGTCAGCTGGCCGTTTTGGTCGCCGTCGAGACGGGTCATTGGATTGGCAGTGCCTTGGTAGGCAAAATTCAGGTCCTGCAAGCGGCTCTGGTCGTAGCGGGCCACGTCGAAATCGGCACTGAACTCGCGGTTGCCGGCTTCCTGATTCGGCAGCGTGTGGCGAAGGTTCAGGTTGGCGCCCATGTTCGGCGACTTCGCTTTGAAGGTGCTGGCGGTAGAATACACGCTGTCGGTCTGGAGCGTCACGGGGCGGCGGAAAGTGGTGCCGTTGGTGCCGTCGAGGTCAAAGCCTGCGGCCACGCCGCTGACCACGGCGCCCAGCACCGTGTTCTGACCCAGGTTGTAGTCGGCGCCCACTTTCCAGGTATGCGAGTTGCTCTGGCTTTGCTGGCGGTTGCGGAGGTCGGTGAGGCTGATGAGCGGACGGCTCTCGTCGCCGGGTTGGAAAAACTCGCGGTTGATGTCGAGCCGCACGAAGCCGCCGCGCTCCGAGTAGTTGTAGGAGCCGAACACGTTCAGGTTTTGGCGGCGGTGGTTCAGGTTTAGGCCGCCGGTGAAGCGCCCGTACTGGCCGCGGCCGTAGCTAAGGTTCAGGCCGCCGTTGGTGCCCAGCTTTTGGTCCTTCTTCAAGTTGATGGCAATAATGCCCGCCGAGCCGGCCGCGTCATACTTAGCGGGCGGGTTAGTTATCAACTCAATATTCTTAACCTGCTCGGCGGGTAGGGCGCGCAGGTAGTCCGATAGCTCGGTGCCCGTCATGGGCACCCGGCGGCCGTCGATGAGCACCAGCAGGCCCTGCCGGCCGCGCAGGGAAAGGTTGTCGTTGGCATCCACGGTAATGCCGGGCGAGCGGGAAATCACGTCGAGCGAGGTGTTGCCGGCGGCTAGCGTCGAGCCCTCCACGTTCACGATGGTGCGGTCGGCTTCGCGTTCAAAGATGGGGCGGGTGCCGGTCACTTGTACTTCCTTCAGCTGAGTGGCCGCGCTGGTGGGTAGTGTGAGGGCAGGCAAGGCCACGCTGGCCCCAGCCACTTCAAACGGTTTGGACCACTGGCGCACGAAGCCCAGTTGCGAAGCCGAGACGAGGTAGCGGCCGTTGGCGGTGGGCGCAAACTGGAAGCCGCCCTGCTCGTCGCTGAACTCGGTCTTGACCACGGTCGAGTCCTGGGCGCGGTGCAGCGTGACGGTGGCGTAGTCAATGCCGGAGCCGGCATCGGTACGCACCGAGCCGCTCACGCCGACGGGGTTCTGGGCCTGCGCCAGGCTGCCGACGAGCAGGGCGGGGAGCAGTACCCAAGCGCCGCGGCGGAAGCTGGGCAAGGAGGGGAGTGATAGAGCTGGTTTCATAGCTGAAGTAGGACGGGCTGGGGTTGAGAGAGAAGTTGGCATGTGTAGAGAAGGCCGGGGCGAGGTGTCCGCTTTTGAAGCGTGGTGCCCTGTGGTCATGTGTGTATCGCCAAGTCATATGCCAACTTTGTAATTGGTTGATTTATAATATTTTAATGTAAAGACGTGGGATTGTGGTCTTTAGGACTTTGTCCGAATGCGGACACCGTGTTCGGAAATGCTTAAGAATGCGTGCAGATCCGGACATGAGGGTAAGCAGGCTGCACAGTTGTGGACCTGGAGCAAGGAGAAGCATCTTTTTCGCCGGAAGGGCAGTAGCAAGCAGACACCAGACCCGCTCGCTTGGCTCTGAAGCGTTACTTTTGAAGATTCCTAGCCTTTGCTTACCATGCCCGCCCACCCCGACGAAGTCCGCGACGAAAACGGCCACCTCATCCGCGAACTGCACGGCGTCAAGCTCACGCAGATTCTGGAGTACCTCGTGCAGCACTACGGCTGGCAGGAGCTGGACCGCCTGATCCGTATCAACTGCTTCGCCAACAACCCCACCATCAAAAGCAGCCTTAACTTTCTGCGCCGCATGCCCTGGGCACGCGAAAAAGTGGAGCAGCTGTACATCGATACCCGCATCGACGAAGTACTGGCTCAGCGCCGCGACGCCCATAAAAAAGCCGCCGACCCTGGGGAGGCCGGCGGCGAAGCATAACTTTTCGTGCAGCCCGTACTGTCGGGCTCATTACATCATCATTGCTACACAAGTGCGTCCAGCGCCGCTTGCAGGCGCGGCAACGCTGCCTGAATAGATTCTAAGGAAGCACCACCTACCGAGGCCCGGAACCAGGGCGCCGTTCCCTCCGTGCCGAAAGCGCTGAAGGGCACCAGCGCCAGCCGCGCTTCACTGATGAGATAAGAGGTAAGCTCCTTGGTGGAGCTGAGGACCTGCCCGGCGGGCGTGGTTTTGCCTAGTACATCGAGCCTGATGGTGAGGTAAATAGCGCCCATGGGCACGATGGCATCCACGGGGTAGCCCTGCTGCTGCAGGTCTTTCAGGCCGTGGTACAGCGCGTCGAGACTCTGCTGAATGTTCTGGCGAAAATCGGCTACGAAACCATCCACTACCTGCTGCTGGGGCAGGTAATGCGCGGTGGCCACTTGTTCGGCCTTGGGTGCCCAAGCGCCGATGTGGCCCAGAATGGCCTTCATCTTATCGATGATGGGGCTCGGGCCAAAGGCGTAGCCCACGCGCACGCCGGTAGCGGCAAAGGCTTTCGAAATGCCGTCGATGTAGATGACGTAGTCGCGCAGCTCGGGGCGCAGGTTCACCGGGTCGTAGTGGTGGGTGTCGCCGAAGGTCAGCAGCCAGTAAATCTGGTCGTACATGATGTACAGCGGCTTTTCCTCGGGTCCGCGGCGCTTGTTCTCGGCAATGACCAGGTCGCAGATTTCTTCCAGATCGGCCTTGGCGAACATAGTGCCCGTGGGGTTCAGCGGCGAGCAAAGGGCCAGCAGCGTGGCGCCCGGCAGGTGCGGAGCCACGTCGGCGGCCGTGGGCATGAAGTTGTGCTCGGGCGTCGTCTCCACCATCACCGGCTCGGCGCCGGAGAGGTGGCAGTAGTGGTTGTTGTTCCACGAAGGCACCGGAAACACCACCTTGTCGCCGGGGTCGATCAGGGCCATGTAAGTGGCGTAGATGAGCGGGCGCGAGCCGCCGGCCACCAGCAGGTCGTTGGGCGAATAGTTCAGGCCGAGGCGGCTTTCCAGAAACTGGCTGGCGCTCTGGCGCAGCTCCAGCACGCCGTTGGCAGGCGGGTAATTGGTATTGCCGGCCTGATAGGCTTCCGTGATGCCGGCCTGCAGCTCGGCTGGGATGGGGAAGATGCTGGGGTCGAAGTCGCCGATGGTGAGGTTGCAGATTTGCTCCCCCTTTCGGATCATGTCGTTGACTTCGTTGCCGATTTTGATGATTTCGGAGCCGATCAGGCTGCCGGCCATTTTGGAAACGTTCATGGAAACGATGGTTCAGCGGTAACAGACGCAGCGGCCCCGGCCGGGCCGCGCCGCCGCAAGATAGGCGGCAGACGTTAGCCTCTTGGGCAACCAACCGCAATAGTCGGGTTGTTACCTGTGCCTGATACATGGGCAGGGCGACTGAGTCAGGTTAGGTAGATTAAGCCGACCAGCAGCAGATTAGCCAGGGTAAGCAGGAGTGGCGAGGGCCAGAAAAACCCCGGCCGAGGATACTGCCGGCCGCGTAGCAGCCTATTCAGGGCTACAGTGAGCATATGCAAGCCACCCGCCCATGCCAGGATGCACAGCTCCCCGATGCTCATGCGCAGTAGGGCGTAGGCCCATGCTCCCTCGCGTAGCGTCTGCGCCAAGGCTTCCTGGGTACCTAGGTACAGCACGTCGACGATGATAACGCACCCCAACGCAACAAAGAAGCCGGCCACATTGACTATTCCTAACAGAATCATAAACCACTTTTCCATGCCACGGCTTAAAGGTGGGCGCGCCGAAGACGTCCAGACGGTCGGGACAATGCCGTGCTGCTTAATATTGCGCCGATGAAAATGTCACCCGTTACCATCGACATTCCTGATCTGAGCGCCCTGCCAGCCGCCGCCGTGCAGCTGCGCGCTGCCATCGAAGCCGAAAACTGCCCTACAGTGCTGCTGGAAGGGGAGATGGGCGCCGGCAAAACCACCCTAATCCGCGCCCTGTGCGCCGCCCTGGGTGTAGCCGACGGCGTAAGCAGCCCCACGTTCTCGCTCGTCAATGAGTACCGCGACGCCCGCCACCGCCCGGTGTACCACTTTGATTTCTACCGCATCGACTCCGTGGATGAGGCTGTGCGAATTGGGGCGCAGGAGTACTTCGATTCTGGCTATCTTTGCCTGATAGAGTGGCCGAGCCGAATCGGGCCGCTGCTGCCGCCCGACCGGCTGCTCGTGACCGTGGAGGTTACCGGGCCCGAGTCGCGCCGGGTGCAGGTGCAGCGCGAATCGGCTTAAGCTACCCGACCACCACCCTCCACCAAACGCAGCTTCCGCCCCCTTAGTAATGCCCGAACAGCTCCCACCCGGCTTTACGTCGCTCACGGCCCCGGGCCGTGCCTACGTGCCCCAGGAATCTATGCTGGCCGTTGAAACGCGCCGCCGCAAGCTGTTCATTGGGCTGCCCCGCGAAACCTCGTTGCAGGAAAACCGCCTGGGCCTCACGCCCGAAGCGGTAAAGCACCTCGTCAACGAAGGCCACGAAATCGTGCTGGAAAGCGGCGCCGGGGAACCCAGCAAGTACTCTGACCACGATTACTCCGAAGCCGGGGCCAGCATCGTGTACACCGCCAAGGAGGTGTACGAGGCCGATATGGTGCTGAAGATTGCACCGCCCACCTTGGAGGAGATGGAATACCTGCGCGCCGGCCAAACGCTGCTGTCGGCCCTGCAGCTGGGCTCGTTGTCGGTAGAATACCTGATGGCCCTGCAGCGCCGGAAAATCAACGCCATTGCCTTTGAGCTGATCAAAGACCCCTCGGGGGCCAAGCCGGTGGTGCGTGCCATGTCGGAAATAGCTGGCTCCACCGTGATGCTGGTGGCGGCCGAATACCTGGCCCGCGGTAACGAGGGCAAGGGCATCATATTGGGCGGTATCACGGGCGTGCCGCCTTCCCAGGTGGTAATTCTGGGTGCCGGTACGGTGGCTGAGTACGCCGCCCGCGCCGCCATCGGCCTCGGGGCTGATGTGAAGGTGTTTGACAACCACCTCTACAAGCTGCGCCGCCTGAAGCAAAACCTGGGGGCTCCGCAGCTATATACTAGCACTTTCGACGGCTTCACGCTCAATCAGCAAATTCGCCGCGCCGACGTGGTCATCGGGGCGTTGAACTCGGAGGAAGGCCGCATTCCCTTTATGGTATCGGAGGACGTGGTCAGCACCATGTCGCCGGGCTCGGTCATCATCGACGTGAGCATCGACCAGGGCGGCTGCTTCATGACCAGCGAAATCACCACGCACTCCAAGCCGGTATTCCGCAAGTACGACGTGATTCATTACTGCGTGCCGAACATTGCCTCGCGCGTGCCGCGCACGGCTACCAACGCGCTCAGCAACATCTTCACGCCTATCCTGCAGGAAATCAGCGAGCATGGCGGCATCAACGAAGCGTTGTTTGCCGATGAGCACTTCCGTTCCGGCGTGTATCTCTACAAAGGCTCGCTGACCAACTCCACCATTGCCCGCAAGTTTAACCTGCGCTACAAGGAGCTGGGGCTAATGATTGCGGTGCGCAACTAAACCACGGAGTTTTTGGATTCGGCTGGTTTAGCCGTTTTTTAGCTTTTTAACTTAAGGTTGTAGACAATTGCAGCGGTGCCACGGCTTACAGTCGTGGCACCGCTCGTTTATTTAAATTGACCGCTGCCCCGACACGAGCACCGGTGCTGGTGTACCCACAATCGTCTTTTACACTTAGCGGTCGGAAACGCTCAAGCAACGCCTGAAGTAGCTCCGCGTCTGTTGCGCCAAATTCGATTTCTATGCCCTTTTCTATTGAAACACTTTCCTCGCGTCAGGTCTTGGATTGTACCTCGGCGGAAGTGACCGAAGCCATGAACCGCTCGTTTGAGCAGTACATCGTGCCGCTACAGTTTAAGGTGCCGGCGTTTGAGCGGCGCTTCCGCGGCGAGCATCTTGACCCGGTGGCCAGCCGGCTCTGGTACTGTGGCGATGAGTTGGCCGGGGTGGTGTTTATCTCGCGGCGGGGCTGGACCAGCCGCGTGGCCGCTATGGGCCTGGTAGTTGATGCTCGCGGCCTGGGCCTCGGCAAGCCCATGCTGCAAACCGCCATCGACGAAGCCCGGCACCGCGGCGACCGGCTGCTGATGCTGGAAGTATTCACCAACAACCCGCAGGCCATCCGGTTGTACGAACGGTTGGGCTTGGGCATCACGCGCACCCTGAGCGGCTTTAGCCGGCCGGCGACAGCTGCGACGCCAGAGGCTGCAGATTCGCTAGTGGAAGTAGATCCGCTGACGGTAGCCCGTTTGGTGATTCAGGAAGGCGAGAATGACCTGCCTTGGATGATTGCCGGCGAAACGCTGGTAGCCACCACCGAGCCCGTAGTGAAGGCTTGGCGGCTGGGGCAGAATGCTTACGCGCTGGTGCGGCCCGAAGCGGAAAAAGTGGTACTGCTGAGTATCATCGTGCCGAGGGCAGCACTGCGGCAAGGCTGGGGTACCCGCATGGTACGGGCGTTGGAAGCAAAATATGCTGGTCAGTTGATCCTCATGCCGTGCCTGTTGCCGCCCGGTGCCGGGCAGGAGCTGCTGCGCCGCTGTGGGTGGGAACCGATGGGGCTGGAACTGTACGAAATGGAGTGCCCGCTGTAATCGATAATTCAATATCCTATGGTCGGCAATCCGACTGCATACTATGCTTGCAAGCCCTAAACGATTCATATTCCGCGGTGCATTGGGCATCTGGCTCGGCGGTCTGGCGGGCTGCCAAACGGGGCCCTCGGACGCGGAGCTGCAGCGCTGGCAACAACTCGACGCCACCTTGCTAAAGCTCAACGGCCACAGCGCAAAGAAGGCTCGGGCCTTGGTGGCCATGATGCAGGAAGGCGTGGAGCGTAACCGCCACATGTCCCAAGAAGTCGCGGTGTTCAACCAAGCCAAGGCTGTTCACCAGCAAGCCGGGGCCGTAGTGGAATACCAGCACGCGTTGCGGCGGCACTTGCTCCACTCCGGTGCAGGCTCGGCGGGCGAGCAGGGTGCCGAGGCGCAACCGGTAGCGGACCTGCTGCTCAGCCCGGGCGGCGCGGCCGACACGCTGCAGCAGCACCTGAACCGCTTTGCTAGTGCCATTCACCAAATTATCCCGGCGTATCCGAGCGTGTTGGCCGCAGATGCCCAGCACGACCCACGGATCCGCGAAGTGGTGGGCGACGCCCTCTACGGCCAAACCTTTCGGGAGATTCACTTTCAAGGAGCGTCCGTGGCCGAAGCGCTGGTGGTTCTTTCGCAGCAGGAGGCCCAAGTTCGCCAAGCGGAGCAGCAAGCCCTGGTGAAACTGGACGAACAGTTAAGTCATAGCTGGGGCATGTATTTTCACAAAGTCGGAGCCTCTGCCGTGCCCCGGTCTACCACCGTGCAGGAGGGCGAAACGTACGAGGCTGCTTTGGTGCTGACATCTGCCAAGCCTCAGGTATTCGGCGTGCGCATGCAGGCCAACGGCCGGACCATTCCGGTAGGGCCCAACGGGCGGGGCCAAGTAGAGTTCCAGGTACCGGCCGATGCGCCGCAAGGGAAAGCCAGTTGGGAGGCGGTTATTCAAGGGAGCTATCGGGGGCAGGATACTACTTACCGGTTGCAGGTTCCTTACACTATTCAGCGGCCGTAGCCGGCACTTCTGTGCACACCGTTAGGCCGCCTATACGTTCCGCTAACTCACGTCGCATGTTATTACTACCGTTGCCTCGCCGTTTCGCTGTGCTGGGTGCTTTGGCTGCTGTGCTGCTCGGGGTTGCTGCTTGCCAGCGCGCTTCTGAGGCCCCACTGCTCCGCCTCCTGTTTCTCGATCAAACCCTGCAGGCCAGCAACAGCACCCTGCTGAAAAACAACGCGGCTTCAATAAGTGGGATTCAAGCGCAAGTCGAAATAAACCGCAACCCGCCGGAGGAGCTAGCCGTGCTGCGTCAGGCCGAGGCCGTGCATGATAGTACCCGTGCCCTGGTAGACTACCTGCACGAGCTGCGGGAGCAACTGCTGCGCCGCACCGACAACCTGGTTCGCTTCAAGCACCTGGAAAAGCACCGTGAAGTAGCTGCGCTGATGCAAAGCGGCGAGCAGGGAGCTGCCCAGCGGCTGCAGCGGCGGCTGGCGCAACATGCTCGTTTCCTGGAACAAGTAGCGCCAGTACGCAGCTCCGGTCCAAAAGCCCAAACTGCGCCTGCAGCTCCAAAGATTGATTTCGACGATGCCCCGGTGGTAGCGGTCCTCGCTTCCATGTCGCAGCTGGAAGCCGATGCGCTGCTTCGGGAAGCCAATACGTTGACCGTGTTAGCGGATAAACCAGAAAAAGGATTTCTGCAGTCCATGGCCCCGCAACCGTTCGTAACGGCCGAGGCCAGCACCGTAGCACCAGGCGGAGTGTACAAAGCTGAAGTGCATCTGGCGCACGCTATAGACGTCTCCGGCCACCTGACCATGACGGTCAACGGCCAGCCCATCAGCGTCGATGATGCTGGATTTGGGCGAGTCAGGTTTACTGCGCCGGCGCTTAATGGGGCCGCCAGCCGGCAGTTGAACTGGGAAGGACGGATCCGGTTGCCGTTCAAAGGTCTGGACACCACATTCCGCGTGCAGGTGCCCTATACCGTTGTGCGGGGCCGGTAGCTACCCGGCCGCCAGCAGCAGCACCTTCCACGCTTCCAGCAGCCGGCCTTCTTCCAGAACCTTCTTGCCCAGCAGCACGAGCTGCTGCCGTTGCTCGGCAGCGTCGTCGCGGTACTTGTTGAGCGTGTAAGCTACCAGCGGGTCTTCGCGGAAGGCTTGCACATCGCCGGCGGAGGGCAGGGCTTCCTGCTCGATGTTGGCGAGGCGGCCGAGGTTGTTGCCGGTCAGGATATCAGAGTGGCGAATGTGCTCGGGCAGCTGATCGATGCCGATGCCTTTGTTACGGTTGGGTTTTGGTACCTCGAAGAGGCTTTCGGGAATGACGCGCGAGTACCAGTCGCCGCCGAGGCGGGCCACGGCATCGAAGCGGTGCGGATCGACGCCGCCGTTGCCGGGTAGTAGTATGTCTTCTCGGAAGTGCGACTGCACTACGCGGCATACCACCAGGTTGCCGCCGCCGTTGGAGTCGCCGATGGCAATGACCTGCTCCACTACGCACTCAAACGACACCGGGCACTCGGCCACGCGGGGCGGGCGCACCATGTCGGACTGCAACTCCGTGAGGCCGGCTTTCTTGAATTCGTTGACGCTGCGTTCGTACTCCGTGGAGGCTAGGGACATTTGCTCCACCAGTGGGTAGTCGCAGATGTTGATGACGCACTCCGGCACCTCGTCGCGCACGTTGTAGAGCGTGTGCTTCTGCGTGTTGTCGCGCACGCGGTTGGCGGGGGAGAAGATCAGCGTGGCGGGGTTGGAACTGAACACGTTGAAGAACGAGAACGGGCTCAGGTTCACGTTGCCTTCGCGGTCGATGGTGCTGACGAAGGCAATGGGCCGCGGGGCTACGGCGCCGAGCATGAACTGGTGCCACTCGGGGCCTTTGAGGGTGCCAGGCGTGATGGTGCGGAATGCAGCGGTAGGAGCAGGGGTGAGCATGGGCAAAGCTAATTGACGCCCGAAGTTCTGTCTTTGCGGGGAATTAGTCGTTGTGATGCCACTTACCCGTGGAGCTGTAGTAAAAAGCCTGCATCATCAGGCCTTCGTCATACCACAGTCGATAGCCACTGGACGTATCAGCTGCGTTGTATGGGTTGTTCTCGTAATAAAATGGCTGCCAGCCTAATCCATAAGATGTGGTTGGTACCGCTGGCAAGTAGTTCGGAACAAGTTGAGCTAACGAATCTGGGTATTGACCATTCTGGGTGCGGTACCGCTCTAATTGGTGGATAAGCCCTGCGGCTCGCCGCTCCGTCACATTTCCTTGATAAAAGTTGAATACGAAAGGAAGAATAATGGCCAGTCCAAACACAGCCATAAGCATTAATAGGTGCTTCTGCAACAGCAGCCTGGGGAAAATGTAGGCCAGCAACGGTAGTAATAGAATACCTAAGGTCAGCAAGCCCGCACTGAAAATGAATAAAAAGCCGAGAAACAGCATTAGTTGCAAAGCCAGTAGGGGCAACAGAAGCGCGAGACCAATCAATAATTGGCGGACAAGTACCTTCACGAATTACATCATTAACATATGGGTTTAAACTTATCATTTTTGCACTTGCTATTCATTGTTGGCACGCTGTCAGCCACAAATGCATTTGGTGCTAGGACAGAAGCCGACTCCCTGCGCCTGCGTCAGCATCTTACCTACCTGGTCACCACGCCCCAGCCGCGTAACCACATGCACGTAGCCGTGCTCGACACGGTGGCCGTCTATATCGGCCGGCAGCTACGCGCTGCCGGGGCGCAGGTCAGCGAGCAGCCCTACGTGGTGAACGGCCAGACCTACCGCAACGTCATCGGCTTCTTTGGCCCAGCCGACGGTCCGCGCATCGTGGTGGGGGCGCACTACGACGTGTGCGGCGAGCAGCCTGGCGCCGATGACAACGGCTCCGGCACGGCCAGCCTGCTGGAGCTGGCGCGCCTGCTGGGTCAGCAGCAAGCCGGGCTAAAGCAGCGCATCGAGCTGGTGGCCTACACCTTGGAAGAGCCGCCGTACTTCCGCACCCGGCACATGGGCAGTTACGTGCACGCCAAATCCCTGTACGACGCCGGCGTGCCGGTGCGCGGCATGGTTTCGTTGGAAATGCTTGGCTACTTCGACGACCGCCGCGGCTCGCAGCATTACCCTTTCGGGCCGCTGAAGCTGGTTTATGGCAGCCGCGGCAATTACGTTACCACGGTGCGCAAATTTGGCAACGGGGGTTTCAGCCGACCGTTTGCCCGCACCTACAAGCGGGTGGCGGGCCTGCCGGTGCGCCGCTTTCAGGCACCCGCCGCCCTGCCCGGCATCGACTTCTCCGACCACCTGAATTACTGGAAATTCGGCTACTCAGCCCTGATGCTGACCGACACGGCCTTTTTTCGCAACCGTAACTACCATCACGCTACCGACAGCATTGAGAAGTTGGACTTTGGTCGCATGGCCCTAGCCGTGGATGCCGTGCTGGCCACGCTGCTCCGGATGTGAGTAGGGGCTACTGGGCTTTTGGGCGACCTACCCAAACTGTACCGCCGGTACGCAATAGATAGTACGGTTCACCCGATGCCGTCGTCGCTTCGCGGTATTGATTAACAGGGGTTTGCGCGGGCAGTTCATCTGGCCAAATCGGCTCCTCATCGTGATAAGCAATCCATGTAAAATCTTCTACTCCTGGAAGGTAACGGTATTCTGGGGGCAGCGGCGACGACGGCACTATGGGCGCGGTGAATAAGTTTTCATACCGTTCGATTCGCGTTCTTATGCCCACTACCACTTGGGAATCTCGGAAGCGCGAATTCTGCAGCCAGATGGCTGCGTAATAAGGCATTGAGGCATTCCTTAGCTGTTGGTTCCAGTGCCGAAAAGTAACCATCAGGCTCAGGAAAGCTTCTTGGCGGAAGCGCGTGGGCGGGCAGCTGGCAAAGGAGGTGCCAAACCAGGGAGCTAGCCCCAGTCTGTAGTGGCTGTAATTATGGGCGTCGAGCAGGTCAAAAGAGAGTGCCACTGGCTGCTGCTTCATGCGGGCGAAACGCCTGAAGTGCCTGCGTAATCCCCTGATTTTTTTGGGCATGATGAAGAAGGGTCTGGCCGTTAACCAATGCGCAATTGAGATATACTTTGCTAATCTGCTATATGTTTGCTAACTAAGTATAGCAACATAAATCTAACCGCAAGACACCTGATGAACAAGCCGCCCTGTCCAAAGTGTGATTCGACGGACGCAACCAAAAGCGGGGTAATTGGCGACCGGCAACGTTACAAGTGCAAAAAATGCGGATACCATTTTACCGTGGCCAAGGTGGGGCGGGAGATAAATTCCTACTACGTCATCAAGGCTTTGCAACTGTACATCGAGGGTGTGAGTTACCGCGAGATTGAGCGGCTGTTGGGTGTGAGTCACGTATCGGTGATGAACTGGGTCAAGAAGTATGGCGTAAAGGCACCTCGGCAAACGGAGTATCACCCTACTTATCAAATCCTCAATCAGAAAGAGCTGACGGCCTTTTTTCAGGATGCCAAGAACCTGAAGGGGGCGGGAATGGTGGTGACGGAACTCGGCGACAAGTTCATGCTGATCCGCTGGGAGCGGTTTCGGCAGGGGTAGGGCCACCAGTAGCAGGAGCTATAGCATTAGCAGAAGTATAGCACCGACGTGACTTCGCCCTGGGAATTCTTCTATTTGGTTGGGAAGAGCCGCCACGGCAACGGGGCTTTCGGTAGCTGAGCATTCATTCCCACACCAAGTCACCTGATCTTATGGAGAAAACCCGTTATGCGCTGATGCTGAGTGCAATGCTCGGCACCGTAAGCGCTGTGGGCCAGGTTACGCCCACGCCCACTTCCCCGCCAGCCCAGCCGGCACCCACCACGCCGCCGGTTCAGCCTGACGTAAACAGGCCGCCCAGCACGCCTGCGGGCGCAGCACCAGCTACACCGCCCGCCAATCCGCAGGCGCCGTCGGTGTCGCAGGCCCCCACGCCGGCCGCTTCGCAGCCCGCCGCGCCGGTGCCATACGGCGGCGGCATGCGCGTAAACCTCTCGCCCGACGGGTCTAAGTACATGCGCTTCATCACGTGGCACCAAATCTGGACGCGCTACACGAAGAACAATACAGGCACGCTGCGTGCTCCGAACAAGCCGCAGGACGACCAGATCGACTTTGCCATTCGCCGCTCGCGCCTCATTGTGCTGTCGCAGCTAAATCCACGTTTCCTGATTTACACCCACATCGGTATCAACAACCAGACGGCCGTAAGCGGTGGCGTGGCGCCAGCTCAGGATGCCAAAAAGCCGCAGCTCTTCGTGCACGAGGCCGTGGTGGAGTACAAGATCAACAAGTACCTGGACCTGGGCGCGGGTATGCACTACCAGAACGGCCTTTCGCGCATGACGCGTTCGAGCACGCTCAACTTCCTGACCCTGGACGCTCCGCTCACCAACTGGCCCGTTATCGAGGCCATCGATCAGTTTGCGCGCGGAATTGGGGTGTACGCCAAAGGGCGCGTAAGCAAGCTGGATTACGCTGTGAGCGTGAATGAGTCGCTGCTCACCAACCAGACCGGGGCCTTGAGCACGCCGCTGGGGCTGGGCACCACCACCGTGACGGGCACTGCACCCAACCAGGTATTTACCAACGTGGGCAACAACCAGGCGCAATACAACCCGCAGGGCACCAACCACATCTTCCAAGGCTACTTCAGCTGGTCGTTTCTGGAAACCGAATCCAATCTGCTGCCCTTCAACGTGGGCAGTTATCTGGGCACCAAACGGGTGTTCAACATCGGCACCGGCTTTTTCTACAACAACGACGGCATGGTCTCGCGGGGCGCAGGCGACGTAGCCGTGTCCAACGGCACAGGCTTTACGCCTACTCAAACGGCGGCTATTGCCACGCGCAAGCACGACATCGCGCTGTTTGCCGTCGATGCCTTCTTCGACACGCCCATCAACAAGGAGAGCGGAACTGCTTTCACGGCCTACGGCGTGTATTACAACTACAACATGGGGCCAAATCACGTGCGCTTCATCGGGGCCTCTAACCCGGGCTACGGCACCGACACCCGTCGCGGCAATGCCGTGCCGCACTCCGGCACCGGCAACATCGGCTTTGCCGAGGCGGGATACCTGCTGCCCAAAAGCCTGCTCGGACCTAAGGCGCGGTTGCAGCCCTACGCGTCCTACCTGCTGGGCGCCTACGAGGGGCTGCGCACCTCGAGCGGCGAGCGGAAGAACGTGAACATAGCTGATGTAGGTGCCAACCTCTACCTGGAGGGCCATAACGCCAAGTTTACCCTGAACTACCGCCACCGGCCCGACTTCACGAACGTGGACGACGTGAAGTACCGGCCCGAAATCACCCTTCAAACCCAGGTCTTCCTGTAAGGTCGTTCTGAACCCACGGCCTCAAGGCTGGCTGGCAAGCATTCCTTCGTCGGCCAGCCGAAAGCAAAGAAGTAGTAACTCCAAGGCACTTTCTACCAGCAACCAACTTTCACATCATGGAAAAGAATCTTCCGAACCGCGCCCCGGCCCTAAGCACGGTGGCGGCTGGCGCCGGGGCTCCGGACTCGGTGGCCCACGACAACAACTCGGTGTCGAAAAGCAAGATCTGGCAGGTCATCACGGCTTCGTCGGTGGGCACCGTTATCGAGTGGTACGACTTCTACATTTTCGGTTCACTGGCCGCCTTTATCGGGCCGGTGTTGTTTGGGGCAACCGGCAAAATCGAGGACACGATTCTGGGTACGCTGGCCGTGTTCGGTGCCGGCTTCGTGGTGCGGCCGTTTGGGGCCCTGGTATTTGGGCGCATCGGCGACATGATCGGGCGCAAGTACACCTTTCTGCTCACGCTGCTGATCATGGGCGGTGCCACTTTTGTAACGGGCCTGATTCCGAGCTACGAGAAAATCGGGCTGGCGGCGCCCATCATTGTCACCATTTTGCGCCTGCTGCAGGGCCTGGCCCTGGGCGGTGAATACGGCGGCGCGACCACCTACGTGGCCGAGCACTCGCCCGATAACAGGCGCGGCTACTATACCAGCTTCATCCAGATTACGGCCACGGCCGGTTTGTTTATCAGCATCCTGGTTATTCTCTCCACCCGCACAATGATGGGCGAGGAGGCCTTCAAGGAGTGGGGGTGGCGGATTCCGTTTCTGCTCTCGGGCTTCTTGGTAATTGCCTCGTACTACATCCGCCGCAAGCTGCACGAGTCGCCGCTGTTTGCCAAAGCCAAGGCTGAGGGCAAGACCTCGACCAACCCGCTGCGCGAGTCATTCGTGAACCCGGTAAACCGTCGCCTGGTGCTCATCTCGTTATTTGGCGCCACCATGGGCCAGGGCGTGGTGTGGTATACCGGCCAGTTTTACGCCTACTCCTTCATGCAGTCGACGCTGAAAATGGACATCATGGATGCGGCCATCGTGCTCTGCGCCGCGCTGCTGCTTGCCACGCCGCTGTTTGTGTACTTTGGGAGCCTATCGGACCGCATCGGCCGTAAGAAGATCATCATGATGGGCCTGCTGTGCGGCGCCTTGTTTACCATCCCGATTTTCTATGGTCTGAAGCAGTTTGCCGGCCCGATTACGGAGGTAACCGCCGCCACTGTGGACGCCACCGGCAAAGCCGTGCCGGCCGTGATGAAGGCGCTGTCGCCGAACCTGCTAGCTATGATTGCGCTGGTGTTCTGCCTGGTGGTGTTCGTGACCATGGCCTACGGCCCAATCGCGGCTTACTTGGTCGAGCTGTTTCCCACCAAAGTGCGCTACACCTCGCTTTCCTTGCCTTACCACATCGGCAACGGTGTATTCGGGGGCTTCGTGCCGCTGATTGCTACGGCCCTCACGCTGCGCGCCGCCACCTCCGAATCAGGCCTAATCAAAGATTACAGCTACCTGGCGGGCCTGATCTATCCGGTTGTCATTGCGCTGATCTGCTGGGTTATAGGCTCGGCGCTGATGAAAGACGTGCGCAACGTGAAGTTGATGGATGAGCAGCCGGAGAAATAGCCGGCGCTCAACTGCTTCGGCATCCGTGCCCGCCTGTGCAGGCGCTATTTGAATATTGGTTTGGTATACTGTCCGCTGCCTCCCTGGGGCAGCGGACTTTTCACCAACTAGAGTTTTCGGTAGCTTACTCCATTTCATATCCCGCCTGCTTTATGCTGCCATCCACCAACCCGGAACCAACCGAACAACGCCGCGGGCAGCGTCTGCTTTTCACGGCGGTGCTGTGCACGGTGCTGCTCACGTTTCCGCTGCTGGCCATCGTGGACAAGCCACTGCGCGTAGCGGGCATGCCCGTGCTATACCTCTACGTGCTGGTAGTCTGGCTGCTGGTGGTGCTTAGTACCCGCTGGCTGGTAAAAGTGAAGTAGTGCAGTTGACTTTCGAACATCAGCCCAATTTTTCTTCCTTGACCTGTTCACCCGCTAATCTGACCACTTGTCCAAGCTACTCGTCATCGGTTGTTCGCTAGGCTACCTGCTGCTCTTGTTTGCGGTTGCCTACGCCGCTGAGCACCGCTCGGCCCGGCGGCGTAGCCTTGTGAGCAACCCCTACGTGTACGCCCTGTCCATGGCTGTGTACTGCACGGCCTGGACGTACTACGGCTCGGTGGGGCGGGCGGCTTATTCGGGGCTGGAGTTCGTGGCCATCTACCTGGGGCCCACGCTTATGGCGCCGGTATGGTGGCTGGTGCTACGCAAGATTATCCGCATCTGCCGGCAGCAAAGCCTCACCTCGTTGGCCGATTTTGTGTCAGCCCGCTACGGCAAAAGCGCTTCGCTCGGGGCCTTGGTTACGGTGCTGTGTGTGCTGGGCGTGGTGCCTTATATCTCGCTGCAGATCAAAGCCATTGCGCAGTCGTTCGATATTCTGACGCGCGGCGCCACGACCGTGGCGGCAATGGCCCCGGCCGGCGCGGAGCTGGCCCAGAGTACTGCGCTGTATACCACTGTGGCGCTGGCTTTTTTTACCATCATTTTTGGGGTACGCTCCGTGGAAGCCACAGAGCGGCACGAGGGCATTGTGCTGGCCATAGCACTAGAGTCGCTGATCAAGCTAGTGGCGTTTCTTGCGGTGGGGGCCTTTGTGACGTTCGGTTTGTTTGGCGGCTTCACCGATGTATTTGACCAAGCCGCGGCGCAGCCGGCTTTGCAGCGCCTGTTTACGCTGCAGGGTGGGGGCACTAGCTCGGCGCAGTGGGTAGCGCTGCTGCTGCTCAGCGGCGCGGCGGTGCTGCTATTGCCCCGGCAGTTTCAGGTGGCCGTGGTGGAAAATGTGAGCGAAGACCATTTGCGCAAGGCTATGTGGCTGTTTCCGCTCTATCTCATCATCATCAATCTCTTTGTGCTGCCGGTGGCCTTCGGCGGCGCGTTGCGGTTCGGCCTCGGCCCCGGCGCCCCCGATGCCGACACTTTCGTGCTGGCATTGCCGCTGAGCAGCGGCAACACGGGGCTGGCCTTGCTTACTTATTTGGGCGGCGTATCGGCAGCCAGCTCCATGATCATCGTGGAAACCATTGCCTTGAGCGTGATGATCAGCAACCACCTGCTGATGCCTGTGCTGGTGCGCGTACCGGCCGCCCGGCCGCAGCTGCAGCAGCGCTGGTTTGCTTACCTGGGCCGGGTAGTACTCCAAAGTCGCCGCGTGGCGGTGCTGCTGGTGCTGCTGCTGGCATTTGTGTACTACGTGTCGGTGGGTAGGCAGCTGCCACTAGTGAATATCGGCTTGGTGTCCTTCGCGGCAGTGGCGCAGTTGGCGCCCGCCGTGCTGGGCGGCTTGTACTGGAAAGGCGGCACGCGGCAGGGCGCTACGGCCGGGCTCATTGCGGGCTTCGCGGTATGGTTTTTTACCTTGGTGCTGCCCACGGTGGGCAATGCCGATATGGTGGCCTCGGTGATAAACCAAGGGGCTGGTGATGTGGCCCAGCTCCGGCCCATGGCACTGCTGGGGCTGGAAGGCCTCGATCCGCTGCCCCATGGCCTGTTCTGGAGCTGGCTGCTCAACATCGGCCTGTACGTGGGGGTATCACTGGCCGGGCAACCCACAGCCGTGGAGCAGCGGCAGGCCGAAGCCTTCGTGGAAGTGTTCCGCTACCAGCACGCATTCGAGAACCCCACCAACTGGACAGGCGCTGCGGCCCTGCCCGATCTGCGGGCCTTGCTGATGGGCTTCCTGGGCCGCAAGCGCGCCAACCAAGCCCTGCGGCAGTTTGAGGAACGCTTTCCCGATGCCGCCGTGCACGCCGCCGACGGCACGCCCGTAGCGCACGCCGATCCGCGCCTGTTGGCTTACGCCGAAAAGCTGCTGGCCGGCACCATCGGCCCGGCCTCGGCGCGGCTGCTGCTCGCTACGTCGGTAGGGGCAGAGGAGATGAGCTTCGACAACGTGGTGGGCGTGCTGCGTGAGTCGCAACAACTGCTGGAGGCCAACCGCAAGCTGCGCAAACAATCCCACCAGCTGCAGCGCCTCACCGAGGAGCTGCAGGGCGCCTACGACCGCCTGCGCGAGCTGGATCAGCAGAAAGACGAGTTTCTTTACACCGTCACGCACGAGTTACGCACGCCGCTCACCAGCATCCGGGCCTTGTCGGAAATCCTAGCCGACAACCCCGACATCGACGAAGAAGAACGGTTTCGGTTCCAGAGCACCATCACCAAGGAGGCCGAGCGCCTGAGCCGCCTGATTACGCTGGTACTCGATCTGGAAAAGTTCGAATCGGGCAAGGCCACGCTGGAGCGCACGCCCGTGGACGTGGCCGAGGTCATCAACGACGCCACCGAAGCCGTAGGCCAGCTCGTGCGCGACAAGCAGCTAACCCTCGATTTGGTGGTGCCGCCCGGCTTGCCCACCGTGCTTGGCGACCGGGACCGGCTCATGCAGGTGCTCGTGAATCTGCTCTCCAACGCCGTAAAATCCTGCAAGCCCGGGGAAGGCCGCATTGGGGTAGAGGCCTTGGCTGCGGGCGAGGTGGTCCGCATCTCCATTACCGATAACGGCAAGGGCATCGACCCGGCTTACCACGAACTCATCTTCGACAAGTTCTTTCAGGCCAAAAACCAAACCATGCGCAAGCCCGAAGGCTCCGGCCTGGGCCTGGCTATTACCAAGCGCATTGTGGAACTGCACGCCGGGCGCATCGGAGTGGTAAGCGCGCTGCAGCAAGGGGCGCGCTTCTGGGTGGAACTTCCCGTTGCGCCGACTTCCGTCTGATGCCAATCACGATGCCTTAGCGCTGAAATCCAACTGTAAGGTGCAGCTAACGATGTTTTTTGCGTCCTTACGGCCTATCCTGACTACGCTTCTGCTTATGAAAACAACCGACGCTGCTCATAAAGTCCTCGTGGTGGACGACGAACCGAACATCGTGATGTCGCTGGAATTTTTGCTGCGCAAGGCCGGCTACGTCGTGAGCATTGCCCGCAATGGCACCGAGGCTCTGGAGGCCATCGACAAGGAGCCTTTCGGCGTGGTGTTGCTCGATATCATGATGCCCGACGTCGACGGTTACCATGTGTGCCGCCACCTGCGGCAGTTGCCCGGACACCAGGATACCAAGGTGATTTTTCTGTCGGCCAAAAGCCGCGAAGCCGATGTTCAGAAAGGCTACGAAGCCGGTGCCGATCTGTACTTGACCAAGCCCTTCTCCACGCGCCAACTGCTGGAAAAAGTCCGCGAGCTGGCTCCGCTGATGACGTAAATCACTAGCGCGACCTGCACTCCTGGTGTGCCCGAACGCTTCTGAATCTGAATAGAACGGCTTTGTTTCGCGCCCCCTCGTTCTAAAGAAGCAGAGCAAAGCCTCTGCGCATGCTTCCGTCCCAACCTCCCTCCCCAACCGACGTTATGCATCCCACCTCCGCACCCCTCGCCACTACCTACGCGGCGGCGCATGCCGCTAGCCTTGCCGATCCGGCCGCGTTCTGGGCCGAGCAGGCTCGCGCTTTGCAGTGGTTTCAGGAGCCGACCCAGGTATTGTCCACGGACGATAAGGGTTTTTACCGCTGGTTTCGGGGTGGGCAGTTGAATACCTGCTACCTGTGCCTGGACTACCACGTAGCTCACGGCCGCGCCGAGCAGGTAGCCCTGATTCAAGACTCGCCGGTGACGAGCACCGTGCGCCGCTTCACTTACCGCGAGTTGTTGGACCTTACGGCGCGCTTCGCGGGCGGTTTGCGCCAGCTAGGAGTAGGGCAGGGCGACCGGGTTATCATCTACATGCCCAATGTGCCCGAAGCCGTGGTGGCCATGCTGGCCTGCGCCCGTCTTGGGGCGGTGCACTCGGTGGTATTCGGGGGCTTCGCCCCACACGAGCTGGCCGTGCGCATCGACGACGCCCAACCCAAGGTCATAGTGTCTGCCTCCGGCGGTATCGAAATCGACAAAATCATTCCCTACAAGCCGCTGGTCGACGCTGCCATCGAGCAGGCTCGTTTCAAGCCCGAGCACGTGGTGGTACTAGCGCGCGAGGCCATCAGCCACTCGGTGCAAGTGCGCATGCAGCCCGGCCGCGACGTGGAGTATCAGCGCCTGCTGGAAGCCAAACCCGTGGATTGCGTCCCCGTTGCAGCCACCGACCCGCTGTACATCCTGTATACCTCCGGCACCACTGGCAAGCCCAAGGGAGTGGTGCGCGACAACGGCGGCCACGCCGTAGCCCTGAAATACAGCATGAGCGCCATTTATGGCGTGCAGCCCGGCGAGACGTTTTGGGCTGCTTCCGACATCGGGTGGGCCGTGGGCCACAGCTACATTGTGTACGGGCCGCTGCTGCACGGCTGTAGCACCGTACTCTACGAAGGTAAGCCCGTGCGCACGCCCGATGCGGGCACGTTCTGGCGCGTGATTAGGGAGCACGGCGTACGTGTGCTGTTCACGGCGCCCACTGCCATTCGGGCCATCAAGAAGGAAGACCCCGAGGCGCACCTGCTGGGCCGGTTCGAACTGAACACGCTGCGCCACCTGTTTCTGGCCGGTGAGCGGTGCGACCCCGCCACCTTCGAATGGGCCAGAGCCCACTTGGGCGTGCCCGTCGTTGACCACTGGTGGCAGACCGAATCGGGGTGGCCGATGCTGGCTACGCTAGTGGGCCTGAACGGTATGTCCCCGCCCCGCGCCGGCTCGGCCGGGCACGCCGTGCCCGGCTACGATGTGCAGATTCTGGACGAAGCCGGCCAGCCTGTGCCCGCTGGCACCACCGGTCTGGTGGCCGTGCGCCTGCCGCT
This sequence comes from Hymenobacter sp. FMD4, assembly GCF_058932745.1. Classification (NCBI taxonomy): domain Bacteria; kingdom Pseudomonadati; phylum Bacteroidota; class Cytophagia; order Cytophagales; family Hymenobacteraceae; genus Hymenobacter; species Hymenobacter sp. FMD4. Next base: position 33,436 of record NZ_JBZYWH010000028.1, on the reverse strand, counting down.
GCCACCCGGCTGCCTGCCCACGCTCTGGCAAGACGATGAGCGGTTTCGAGCATCCTACCTCAGCACCTTTCCCGGCTATTACCTTTCCGGCGACGGCGGCTACCAGGACGCCGAAGGCTACCTCTACATTATGGGGCGCGTCGATGACATCATCAACGTGGCCGGGCACCGCCTGAGCACCGGCGAGATGGAGGAACTGCTGGCCGCCCACCCGGCCGTGGCCGAGTGCGCCGTGCTGGGCATTGCCGATGAGTTGCGCGGCCAGCGGCCCGTCGGGCTGGTGGTGCTCAAGGACGGCCAGACGATCGAGGAAGCCCAACTGGAAACTGAACTGGTGAAGCGCATCCGTGAGCAAATCGGGGCCATAGCCTGCTTCCGGCAGGTTTTGGTTGTGAAACGCCTGCCCAAAACACGCTCGGGTAAAATCCTGCGTAAAACCATGCGGCAGCTCGCCGACGGGGAAACCGTCAACACGCCTTCCACCATCGACGATCCGGCAATACTGGACGAAATCCGCGCAGCACTTGCCAAGCGCGGTATCGGACGGGCTTTCGAACAAGCAGCAGATGCGCTGCCGGCCTCTTCGGTCTGACTGATTATGCAAGCTTTTCCAGGGTTTGCGCCTGCCCCCAACTGACACGTCTTTAACTCCAACCCTCAAGCTTCTACTGTCATGTTTTCCACTACGCCCAAGCTGCGCACCGCCGAAAACGGCATGCCAGCTGCTAAAGACACCACGCCCGCTACGCCTGCTGTTCACCCGCGCATCCGTACGCTCGAAGAGTACCATGACGCTTACCAGCGCAGCATGGACGACCCCGACGCTTTTTGGGCGGAGGTAGCCGAGCCCTTTACCTGGCGTCGGAAATGGGACAAGGTGCGCGGGGGGCAGTTTTCGCCCGAAGGTGCGGCTACGTGGTTTGAGGGTGCTAAGCTGAACATCACCGAAAACTGCCTCGACCGCCACCTCGCCGCCCGCGGCAACAAGCTGGCCATCGTGTGGGAGCCCAACGACCCCAAGGAACGGCACCTGCGCCTCACGTACCGCGAGCTGTACACGGAGGTCTGCAAATTTGCCAACGTACTGCACAACCTCGGCGTGGAGAAAGGCGACCGGGTGTGCCTCTACATGCCCATGATTCCGCAGCTGGCCATTGCGGTGCTGGCTTGCGCCCGCATCGGGGCCATTCACTCGGTTGTCTTCGCCGGCTTTTCAGCCACGGCCATTGCCGACCGCGTCAACGATGCGCAGGCGGGCTTTGTGATTACCTCGGACGGTCTGAACCGCGGCCCCAAGCAGATTCCGGTAAAGCGCGTAGTCGACGAGGCGCTGGAAAGCTGCCCTTCGGTGCGTAAGGTGCTGGTGGTGGAGCGTCTGGGCTGGCCAGTGCACATGCAGGACGGCCGCGACGTGTGGTACCACGAGGAAGCGAAGGAAGCCGGGAAAACTTTTTCGGCCGAAGAAATGGACGCCGAAGACCCGTTGTTCATCCTTTACACTTCCGGTTCCACCGGCAAGCCCAAGGGCGTGGTGCACAGCACCGCTGGCTATATGGTGTGGGCTGATTACACCTTCCGCAACGTGTTTCAGGTGGAAGAAAACGACGTGTACTGGTGCACTGCCGACGTGGGCTGGGTCACCGGCCACTCGTACCTGCTTTACGGACCTCTGCTGGCCGGCGCCACCACGCTTATGTTTGAGGGTGTGCCCACGTACCCCGATGCGGGCCGCTTCTGGCAGGTGTGCGACAAGCATTCAGTCTCCATTTTCTACACCGCGCCCACGGCTATCCGCTCGCTCATGGCCGCGCCGCTCGACAACGTACTCAGTTACTCGCTCGATTCGCTACGCGTGCTCGGCTCGGTAGGGGAGCCCATCAACGAAGAAGCCTGGTACTGGTACTACCAGCACGTAGGCAAGGAGCGCTGCCCGGTGGTGGATACCTGGTGGCAGACGGAAACCGGCGGCATCATGATTTCGGCCTTGGCTGGCATCACACCCAGCAAGCCAGCCCACGCCGGCCTACCGCTGCCTGGTGTACAGCCCGTGCTGCTCACGCAGGAGGGCAAGGAAATCGAGGGCAACAGCGAAGAAGGCTACCTCGCCTTGAAAGCCGCGTGGCCGGGCGTCATTCGCACGACCTACGGCGACCATGAGCGCGCCCGCCAGACGTACTTCACGCCTTATCCCGGCTACTACTTCACCGGCGACGGCGCCCGCCGCGACGACAACGGCCTGTACCGCATCATTGGCCGCGTCGACGATGTGATTAACGTGTCGGGCCACCGCTTTGGCACCGCCGAAATTGAAAATGCCATCAACGAGAATCCGCACGTGGTGGAATCGGCCGTGGTGGGCTACCCGCACGACGTGAAGGGCCAGGGCATTTACGCCTACGTCATCTGCCGCCCCGGCGACTGTGACAACGACGTGGACCGCAGCCACGTGGAGGCCAGCATTATTGAGACGGTGGTAGCCGAAATCGGCAAAATTGCCAAACCGGATAAGATTCAGATCGTGTCGGGGCTGCCCAAGACGCGCTCCGGCAAGATCATGCGCCGCATCCTGCGCAAGGTGGCCGAAGGCGAAACCAGTAGCCTCGGCGACACCACTACGCTGCTCGACCCGGCAGTAGTCGACGAAATTATCAGCGGCCGGAAATAATTTGTTCCTGCACGTTCCTGATACACAGCAAAAAAGCCGGCCCGATTGGGCCGGCTTTTTTGCTATCGGAAGTAGCGTGAACCTATAGTCCGCGTTACCTTTAACTGTCGTAGCGACCTACTGAACGACTGCTACAAGGTGTGGTAGTCGATTGGGTCGTAAGTGCTGTCCGCGCTGTACGCTGTTTCGTGGTGGCGTGGGGTTTTCTTTGCACGCTTCTTCCGCTTTTTCTCGGCTTTGTCGTCACCGGAAGTCAGCCAGAGCACTAGGCCGGCGGCCACCGCGCCGGCTACAGCCAAGCGAGTAATCAAGCTGGTGCGGTCGTGCTTCCAGGAAGCGTTGTAGCCTTTTTCCTTCCAAATGTTGGGGAACTTGCCGTGGGCCAAGTCCTCGATAATGCCTTCTACCACGTCCACACGGTCGGCCAGGATCAAGGGCAACCAGTGCGAATATTCATTTTCGGTCGCCTTAAAGGCCAGGCGGCGGATGGCACCGCTCAGGCCCTTGGGCGGAGAGGCGGTACCAAATACGGCCGTTACATTGGGGCGTTCCACGGAGTGCAGTACTTCCACGTCAACGGGTTGCTGCGTGGGACGCTCCCAGCTGTAGCCAGTGTGCTCCGCATTGGTGCGGACGGCCTTCATGGGGTACGTAGGGTCGTTTTCCGGGTCGGCGTCGATGCCCCAGCCCGGAACGCTCTTGGGGTCTATTACGTGCTTGTGCATGGTTGTTGGGCTTAGCGTTAGCGGGCGGTCGAAGGAATAAGTACCGGCTTGATGCAGTTGTCGAGTTTGTCGGAGAACAGGCGGTAGCCTTCGGCAACTTCTTCGAGTGGCAGGCGGTGGGTAATGAGTGCTTTAGGATTGATGATGCCATTCTGCACGTGCTCGATAAGACGCGGCAGCAGGCGCTTCACCGAAGCCTGATTGGCCCGGATGGTAAGGCCCTTGTTCAGCACGTTGCCGATGGGCACGAGGTTGTCGGTGGGGCCGTACACGCCCACGATGGACACGATGCCGCCTTTCTTCACCGAGTTGATGGCCCAGTGCAGCGCCGTGGCCGAGCCAGCCTGCAGCAGTGCTTTGCGGCCGGTAATGGTTTGCATGGCGTTGCCGGCAGCTTCAGCGCCCACGGCGTCAATCACGCAGTCGGCACCCATCCAGTCGGTCTGCTTCTTTAGGAAAAGCACCGGATCATCCATGTCCTTTTCGAAGTTGTAGGCTTCGCAAGGCGCATAGTTCTTGGCAAATTCCAGACGGTAGTCTTCCTTGTCGATAATGATGACGCGACCGGCGCCGAACAGCCAGGAGCAGCGAGCCGCCATGATGCCCACAGGCCCCGCGCCGAACACCACCACTGTGTCACCAGGTTGAATCCCAGCCATTTCGGCAGCCTGGTAGCCGGTGGGTACTACGTCGGTGAGCATTACGGCATCATCAAGGTCCATGCCCGCTGGAATTACGGTGGGCGAAACGTTGGCGTAAGGCACACGCACGTATTCGGCTTGACCACCGTGGTAGCCACCAGCCGTGTGCGAGTACCCATAAATGCCACCTACGGCCGTGGCCATGGGGTTGGATTCGTGGCAGTTGCCAAACAAGCCTTGCTGACAGAAGTGGCACTTGCCGCAGGCTATGTTGAAGGGCACTAGCACCATGTCGCCCACTTTGAGCTTGGTTACCTCCGAGCCCACTTCCACCACTTCTCCAACAAACTCATGGCCGAAGGTGGTGCCTACGCGCGTGTCAGGTACGTTGCCGTTGTATAAGTGCAAATCGGAGCCGCAAATGCAGGAGCGCGTGACCCGCACAATAGCATCTTCGGGATGCTTGATTTCCGGCATGGGTTTCTGCGTGGCGCGGACCCTTTTCGGGCCCCGGTAGTCCATAGCAAGCATAGGGTTTGGTCTTTTAGTGCGAATGGGATGATTATTTACTGGCGGCGGTGCTTTTTTGCGTGAAAACAGACGAACATTGTCACGTTGACTTTGCAAGGCCAAGCCGAATCAAATAGTACTGCCCCTTATAGCTAAAGTTGCGGACACTAGGCAAATAAGTATTTATACTTAATGTGAGTAGAGGAGTAACTAGCGCTGGGCTGACAGGCGCTTAGTAACTGAAGTGTCGGTACCAGTATTGTTACTTACTAAAATCAATAACTATTCAAAGTGATATAGTAAGCTAGTTGATTAATCTTATTTTGATAAAATGATCATCCATCGGAAATAGAGCGTTTTCACCAAACAGTATTGATAAAAACGTCTACCGAACCCAAAGCATGGTCTTGGTAATAAGGTAAACTTTTATACTATGTGTTCGATGTTTCGCCGTGAAATCCAATTAGCTAAGCTCGCCATTGCTACCGAATGGGACGTGCTGATAATTGGCGGCGGAGCCACAGGACTGGGTGTGGCTTTGGACGCCGTTAGTCGAGGATTTAGCACACTGCTGATCGAACAAGCCGATTTCGCTAAAGGAACCTCCAGTCGCAGTACCAAGCTGGTGCACGGTGGTGTGCGCTATCTGGCCCAAGGCGACGTAGGCTTGGTGCGCGAGGCCCTGCGCGAGCGGGGCCTGCTGTTACGTAATGCGCCCCACTTAGTGCGCAACCAGGCTTTCGTCATCCCCCTGTACAATTGGTGGGGGCGGCCATACTACACAATCGGCCTGAAGCTGTACGACCTACTATCTGGCCGCTGGAGCTTCGGCGCTTCTCGCGGGTTGAATGCCATCGAGACCAAGACAATGCTTGAAAATGTGCGCCCCACGGGCCTGCGTGGCGGCGTACTCTATCACGATGGGCAGTTCGACGATGCCCGGCTGGCCGTAAATCTGGCCCAAACCTGCGCGGAGCAAGGGGCTGTCGTTTTGAACTACCTGCGCGCTACTTCGTTGCTAAAGGATGCCGTTGGGCGCACCATTGGCATCACAGCGGAGGATCTGGAAACAGGTGTTGCCTATCAGTTCAAGGCTGAAGTCGTCGTCAATGCCACGGGCGTATTAGTGGACGAGGTCATTAAGCTCGACCGCCCCGCCGCGGCTTCCTCAGTGCGCTTCAGCCAAGGCGTGCACTTGGTGCTGCCGCAGCGGTTTCTGCCCGGCTCAGCAGCCCTGATGATTCCCCGCACCGACGACGGACGGGTGCTCTTCGCCGTGCCGTGGTGCGGCCACATCGTCCTCGGCACCACCGATACGCCGGTGCCCACCGCCAGCCCCGAGCCTAAGGCCTTGGCCGAAGAAATAGAGTTCATCTTGCGCACCGCCGGCCGTTACCTCGCCGCAGCGCCTACCCGCGCCGATGTCCTGAGCGTATGGGCTGGCCTGCGTCCATTGGCCGCTCCGGCGAAGGCCGGCGCCGCTACCAAGGAAATATCCCGGCGCCACGCCATCTTGGTTTCCGAATCGGGCCTGCTCACTATCACCGGCGGCAAGTGGACCACCTTCCGCCAGATGGGCGAAGACCTCATTGACCGCGCCATCGCACTAAACCGGCTGCCGGCGCGGCCCAGTCGAAGCGCCGAGTTGCCGATTCACGGAGCCAAGCTCACTACCGAGGCCCCGGAACCAGCGCATTGGGCAGCGTATGGCTCCGACGCGCCGGCGCTCCGCCAACTCATCAAACTAAACCCAAGCCTGGACGCGCCGCTCGTTGCTGGCCATCCCTTTACCCAAGCGGAAGTAGTGTGGGCCGCACGCGCCGAAATGGCCCGTACCGTGGAAGATGTACTGGCCCGCCGCGTCCGGCTGTTATTTCTGGATGCCCTCGCTGCTATGCAGGCTGCGCCCGTAGTGGCCCGCTTGCTCGCTCAGGAACTGCAGCATCCCCCAGGCTGGGAGCAGGCGCAAACCGTGGCCTTTTCGGAGTTGGCGCAAGGCTATCTGCTGGCTGACTAAGATCAGGTAACCTGATCTGATGGATATGAGCCTCAGCTAACACGCTGATTAGACAATCCTTGCTCTGGTTGTAGTCCTAAGTTTGATTGTCATCCTGACGCCCGAAGGAGCTTGCCACGTGAAGACAAATCGTTGTTTCGATTGTCGGGCTAACGTGGCAAGACCCTTCCTGCGTCAGCATGACAGCCCTTGAAAAAGTGGAACGTAGTCCTTTGTTCGTTCTGCTGAGCGCCGTCGAACCGAAGGTAAGCTTGGCCAAGCAGGACGTTCCTTTTCGTGCGCCTAATTATGACTGGGGAGTCAAACCAGGAAGGTCTTACTCCACTGCCGGCAGCACCGTGCCGCGCACCTCCCCGAAGCCTATGCGCAAATCGCCTTTCTGGCAGAAGCCGCGCATAATTACGGTGTCGCCGTCCTGAATGAACTTGCGCTCCGTGCCGTCCGACAAAGCCAGCGGCTTGGTGCCGCGCCAGCTCAGTTCCAGCATGGAGCCGTACGAATCGGGGCTTTGGCCGCTGATGGTGCCCGAGGCGTACAGGTCGCCTACTTCCAGCGGGCAACCGTTGGAGGCGTGGTGGGTGAGTTGCTGGGCCATGCTCCAATACATGTACTTGAAGTTGGAACGGCAGATAACGTTTTCCTCGCCGCCTTGCGGCTGCAGGCTTACTTCCAGCTCAATGTCGAGGTTGTGGGCGCCCGTTTGGCGCAGGTAGGGCAGGGGCTCGGGGTCTTGCACCGGGCCGGTTACGCGGAAGGGCTCCAGCGCGTCCATGGTCACTACCCAGGGCGAGACGCTGCTGCCGAAGTTTTTGCCCAGGAACGGCCCCAGCGGCACGTATTCCCAGCTTTGCAGGTCGCGGGCGCTCCAGTCGTTAAACAAAATCAGCCCGAAGATGTGGTCTTCGGCCTCAGCCAGCGGCACGGTTTGGCCCAGCTCCGTCCCCTGACCTACTACCACTGATACTTCCAGCTCAAAATCAAGCTGCTGCGACGGACCGAAGGTAGGCACCTGCGCGTCCGGGGCTTTGCGCTGCCCGTTGGGCCGGCGTATATCGGTGCCGCTCACCACGATGCTGCTCGTGCGGCCGTGGTAGCCGATAGGAATCCACTTCCAGTTGGGTAGCAGGGCATTGGCCGGGTCGCGGAACATGGTGCCCACGTTGGTCGCGTGCTCGATGCTGCTGTAAAAGTCTGTGTAGTTCTGGGGCTTCACGGGGCGCAGCATCTGCACCTCGCGCTGCCGCACCAGGCAGCTGCGCATGGCTTCCTCGTTGTCGCGCAGTTCGGGGTTGTCATGGCGCAGCAGCTCCGATACGCGCTGGCGCACGGCGCGCCACGTCGGCCGGCCAAGCTTAATGAAGCCATTCAGGGAACGGCGACGAAACACCCGCGGGCCGGTCGGCAGATCAAGACCGCGGAAGAAGCCGAACTGGTCTACGGCGTACAAATCAAGTACATACTCGCCAATGGCCACGCCCACGCGGGTACCACGCTCATCAGTCTGGAACACGCCGAAGGGCAGGTTCTGAATGGGAAAGTCGCTGCCGGGCGCGATGTCAATCCAAGAGTGCAGGGCGGGGTCGTTGGGGTTGGCCATGTTTGGAATTCGGTGGGTGCTGTGCGGGCAAAGGTATAGCGAGGCGCTGAATGATGGGAGAGAGCGGCACAACACCACCTGGCCAGCGCATACCATTCACCGCGGCACGATTCGCCGCAGCATTTGACGGCCGCAGTTTCCTGAAGGCTACCCATGATTCGGTTTGGTGGCCAACCCCCTTTCCCAGTTATTATGCTAGGGCTACAACAGTAGGTATAGGTGGTAGCCCCCAAGGTAGTGGCTCAGGTAGACTGAGGCACGTATAACTGAACATGGAAGCATGTTCGTATTGCGGCGCTTCTGCGCTGCGCAAAAACGGCTTGGCGCGCAACGGCAAACAACGCTACCACTGCCGCGCTTGTGGGCGGAGCAGCCGCTCGGCGCCGGGCCCGGGTACCTATTCGGAGGCGCGGAAGGCCGAAATCCTGCGCGCCTACCAGGAACGCACCAGCCTGCGCGGGCTCACGCGCATCTTCGGCGTTTCGCGCCAGACGGTCACGGCGTGGCTAAAAAAAAGCCCGTAGCCTACCGCCGCTGAGCCAGACGCTGGCTCCGCCGCGGCCCATTGACGGGCTGGAGCTGGACGAGTTGTGCACGTTCGTGGGCCGCAAGCAGCAGAAGGTGTGGTTGTGGTTCGCCTTGTGCCGACGCACGCGCCAGGTCGTCGCCTACGTGCTGGGCTGCCGTGGCCGGCGCACGGCGCGTAAGTTATGGCGTCGTCTACCGCCGGAATACCGCCGGGCGTGGTGCTACACGGATTTGTGGGAAGCCTACACGGGTGTGGTACCTTGGCGCCAGCACCTGCCGGCTACCTGCCGCGGCACCACGAACCACGTCGAGCGGTTCAACGCCACGCTGCGTGCCCGCCTCGGCCGGCTGGTGCGCAAGTCGCTCTCGTTCTCCCGCTCCCTGAAGCTGCTCGACGCTTGCGAGAACCTCTTCCTGCACGACTACAACGCGTCACGTCAACCGGCTTGAGCCACTACCGCCCCCAACACCTGGTGTAGCTATATTGTCACTGCTATCTTGCGCAAAGGCCGATTGATGCTACTCCCTGAAATTGCGAGTAACGACAATGCAGCTATTCCACCGCAGCTTGTGAAACATTGTCGTATATGGAAAATAAACTGATAAAGTACTTTTCGAGATTTGTCAATCTGTCAGCGGAAGAAAGTAAGGCGCTGACTGATAGTATGGTTGTGAAAGAATTTAAGAAAGGTAGCTTCCTTCTAAGGGAAGGCCAGTTAAATGCAGATACCTTCTTTATTCTGCAGGGTTTGGTTAGGCAATACAAGTTGAATAATGGCGAGGAGGTAACAATAAATTTCTTCGATGAAGGGCAATGGATTATTTCATTAGCAAGTTTTTTGGAGAACAACCCCGCGTCTTACTACTTGGTGTGTGAAGAAAATACTTCTGTAGTTATCGGGAATGAAAGAAAAGCCCAAGAACTTTTTAAACTCTTTCCAAGATTAGAAACGGTTTCTAGAGCTGTTATGGAGACTGTTTTTTATGAACAGCAAAAAATGCTGACTTCCTATTTGACCGACAGTGCTGAGCAAAGGTATTTACGGTTGGTGGAGACTAGGCCTGATATTCTTCAAAGGGTTCCCCAATATCTAATTGCTAGCTATATTGGTGTAAAGCCAGAATCACTGAGTAGGATGAGAAAGAGAGTGGCTGCTAATCAGTGATTTTTTGTTGATACGAGTACAGTTGAATCCTTTTATGATTAACCATATACTCAAGCTTATCTCAAATAATCCGCCAGGAACGGATAGTGGTACTCCGTGAGATAATCCAAATAACTCTAAAGTGCAGCCTATTATAAAAATAAAGTACCCTATATGTCCCCATATAGAAAGAAAATTAGGGGCTAGTTTTGACTTGTGTAATAAGTGGCACAAAATCAATCCCCCGAAACCCCAAAAAGTCATGCCGATTTGATATAAATAAAAATTGGTATATGAAGAAAATTTTAGAATCGTAGAAAAAAAACTGGGTTTAATATTATTTAAGTTTGTGGCTTCAATCATTGAAATTGGTAATAATAGAAAAGTAGCTCCTAAGCCAAGCATAAACGTTCCAGCAGAACAAAGCGTCAAGTAAAGCATAGCTAGAGTATTGCTGCTTGATTTTAACTTATTGTACATAATTGATATTAAACCAAGGTTGAATAGTGTGTGGAAAAGTGCTGCTAATATCACACCCGTAATTAAGTAAATCTTGTTTTCAACTATTCCACTTGGTTGTGTTTGAGTATTTTGAGCTATTTCTATGAGGCTTATGCCTGTGGCATAAGACGCAAATGACAGAATGAATAAGATTCCAAATGTACGGGCACGGTCTGCTTTCATATCAGTTAGTAATATGTTAATTGTTTCTTTTAATTACGCTGACTATTTTGTAGTCTACCATGCCAAATGTTGCGATAGACATGAAGAGATTGGATTTTATTTCAATTGTGTAATTTGTGGCTTGTAAATCATGAACCATATTTTGAACGTGCTTTTCTTGACATTTATGCCTAGTACATGTATGTCTTTGTCTTCTCTGAAATCCAGTTTCCATCCGTTGTTTCCGCACTTTTTAACTTTTTCACCCCAGATTTTGCCTCCGTTTTGGAAAGGTTCTGTTTTTGTGTTTACTGCAAATTGCTGAACTGAGCAGGATGACATAACTGCTGCGGCTAAAAAGCCAGTCGCTAGTTTTTTCATTTTTCATCTGTTTTAAATGTGTTATAAAATTGAAGCAATAAATCACGATGCTCATTGACTTAGGTTAAGAAAGGAAGCCAAGAAATTACAGTTCGGTAAAAAGAGGTTAGCCGCATAACGGCACTTTCCTCAAAGTGTTGATTCAGTGGTTATGACAAGCTATGTTACTTTATTGCAGTTTGCGGTGTATTGACGGTGAAGTGCTTCGAAATAGCCATCCTCGGGTGGTGGAATAAGTCGGGAAGCCTAGTTCTGCACGGAACAGAGCTAAGGAGAACTGATGCCTACTTCAGCGGGCTGAAGCGTGGTACCCAAGTACACCGCCTGCACAGTATGGACCTCCGAGGCTTCTTTCACCGATTCCTCCGCGCCGGCTTTCAACGTCGTTAGGCGCCTGTCACTTCAGGCATAGAATCAGACCTGCGAGGTAAGAAGCGGGGGTTTACGCAGGACGCCGTAATAGTCTTGACGACCAAGCCACTTGAATTGGCTATATTCAGTAAAGCACTGGCCCTGTTGTGGTTCTGGTTGGGTAGAACTGAGTAGGCAATGTTGACCTAGCATTTGGTAGCGTAGCCGCTACTTGTACTAGGTGCGTTAGCGCCAACCATGGTGTTGGATGTAGTCTTAAACAATGGCCTCCAAGTTCTGAGACATGAAAAGACAACGGTTTATTGCTTCACTGCTGGCACTAGCAGCGGCACCATTATACTCCTTTGCTCATTTGAAATTATTCAAACGAAAAGAAAAAGGATTTAAAATTAATTCTGGCGAAGGGAGAATACACGGACACATCAAATTAAAGGGCGTAAACTCAAATATCCTTGATGTGAAAATATCCGGGAGTGATACGGACGGAGGCTTAGCTATTTTTGAACAAACCTCCGTTTCTCAAGGACGAGGAACACCATTGCATGTTCACCCGGCCCAAGACGAAGTTTTTTATGTACTCGAGGGTGCGTATAGGTTTAAGGTCGGAGATGATATTTTTAATTTAACGGCTGGTGACAGTATTTTTCTGCCTCGGAAAGTACCTCACGCTTGGACGCAAGTTTCAGGCAAGGGAAAAATGACCGTAATTCTTCAGCCGGCCGGGAAGCTGGAAAACTTCTTTGTAACAATGGCTGCTCTTGACCACGAGCCTACGGCAGCGGAGCTAGGGCAAATCTTTGCGGATAATGAGATGCAAGTAGTTGGTCCACCACTTGAAATCAAGTGAAATGATTTGCTAGCTTCTGCGCAGAGGATAAGTCATAAGCGCGTCAATTTTCAGCTATAGCGGTTCAAGAACAGGGCATCCTTCATGTAGCGAAGCCCATGCTGTTACATTGCTGTTAGACCGTTCGCGAAACCGTTATCCATCACCTAAAAACAGCGCGCCCCGCTTCCGCCGATTAGGGCAGGAGCGGGGCGCGTGATTGTTGATCAAGCAGAACCCTAATTCGGCGTCGGGACAGCGCTAGGCGGCAACGGGCGTCCTTCCTGGCCGGCGGGCTGCAGCACGGTAACTACGTTCACCGCCTCCACGGAGCGGATTTCCGGCACTGCCTTCTTCACCGATTCTTCCACGCCGGCTTTCAGCGTCATCGGCGACATGGGGCAGGTGCCGCAGGCGCCCAGGAGCTCTAGGCGCAACACCATTTCGTCGGTAATATCGAGTACCCGCACGTTGCCGCCATCGGCTTCCAGGTACGGACGGATGCCGTCGAGGGCTTGCTCAATGCGAGGCAACAAGGGATGGTCGAGGAGAGTGGCAGACGCTGACATAGTTACAATACACTTGGCCGGAACGCGAAGTTCGCACTTTCGCGCCAAAGCGGCGGGTTTACTTCACTTCCACCACCTGGGTGCGCGGCGAAATGTTGTTGCGAATCGAGACCTGCTGCGCCAGATTCTCGGCCAGTTGCTCAAACACCGCGGCCATCGGCGACGACGATTGCAGCACTACCGGAATGCCTTGGTCGCCGTTTTCGCGGATGCCCTGCACCAACGGAATCTCGCCCAGCAGGGGTACATCGTGCTTGCGGGCCAGCTCATGGCCACCGCCCTGGCCGAAGATGTAGTATTTGTTTTCGGGCAGCTCGGCGGGCGTAAACCACGCCATGTTTTCGATGACGCCCAGCACCGGCACGTTGATTTGCGGCTGGCGGAACATCTGCAGGCCTTTCTGGGCATCGGCCAGCGCCACTTTCTGCGGCGTGGTCACAATGACGGCCCCCGTGACGGGCACGGTCTGCACCATGGTCAGGTGAATATCGGAGGTGCCGGGCGGCATGTCAATGAGCAAGTAATCTAGCTCACCCCAATCTACCTCGGTGATAAACTGCTTCAGCGCCGACGAGGCCATGGGACCACGCCAGACGATGGCTGACTCGGCCGGGGCTAGGAAGCCGATGCTCATGATTTTGACGCCAAACCGCTCGATGGGCTCGATGAGGTTGCGGCCATCGGGACCCTGAAATACGTGCGGGCGGGCATCTTCCACGCCGAACATCACCGGCATGGAGGGGCCCGAAATATCGGCGTCCACCAGGCCGACCTTGGCGCCGGTGCGGGCCAGGGCCACGGCCAGGTTGGCCGTTACGGTGCTCTTGCCCACGCCGCCCTTGCCGGAGGCAATGGCCACAATGTTTTTGACGCCGGGCAGGACGTCGCGGTTCTGGCGCATGGTGGTCACGCGCGAGGTCATGTTCACCGTCACCTGCGCGTTAGGGTCCACCATGGTAGTGATGGCCCGGATGCAGGCATTGCGGATGAGGTCTTTGAGCGGGCAGGCGGGCGTGGTCAGAATGACGGTGAACTCAATGTTCAGGCCGTCGATGTGCACGTCCTCAATCATGTTGAGCGTGACGAGGTCTTTGCCCAGATCGGGCTCTTCCACGTAGCTCAGGGCCTTCAGTACGGCTTCGGTAGTGATGATCATATGTCTCGGGGCGGGCATGGCCGCTGTTCGGCAAAGATAGACTGGAAACGGTGCGGTCGGGAAGAAAACAGGCGGAAGAGCCGGAGGGTTCGGTATTGCGGCAGTAAGAACCATAAGCTCCCCGTCTCATGCGGCTGGGCTGGTTGAGGGACATTGCTAAATTCTAGGCCTCACCCCTCGGCCTCCACTCCAATGATAATGAGGAAGCGTATTGTATCAGAAGTCAGCACGCGAGATGCCTGGCTTGCGGCTTCCTTCGGTTCAACTCCACTCGACACGACGGTCAACAGTAATTAGTACTCAAACCTGCCCAAACCACGCTAGCAGGACGTCTTTGTTCTGCTTGCCAATCGGCAATGCGGCTCGCGCCAGCACCGGGCATTCATCGCCACATCCAAGCTTCAGCTACCGTAGGTCAGCAAAGTTCATGGCCGCCAACAGCCCCTGTATTGCCGCAGGCAAACCCTTCCTATACTCATCTGAGGAGGGGAGTTTCAGCGTACCTTCGCGGTCCGTAAAGCTTTTGTGCCGTGGCCCGCATCCCCAAAGAAATTATTGACCAAGTCCTGCACTACGCCGACATTGTCGAAGTAGTGGGCGACTTTGTGTCGCTCAAGAAAAAAGGCCAGAACCTGTGGGCCTGCTGCCCCTTTCACCACGAAAAGTCGCCCTCGTTCTCGGTAGCGCCAGCCAAGGGCATCTATAAGTGCTTCGGCTGCGGTAAGGCCGGCGACGTGGTCCGCTTCGTGATGGACGTGGAATCGGTGAGCTACCCCGAGGCCATCAAGTGGCTGGCCAAGAAGTACGGCATCGAAATCAAGGAGGAAGAAAAGACGCCCGAGCAGCAGCTCGCCCAGAACGAGCGGGACTCGCAGTACATCGTATCGGATTGGGCGAAAAACCGCTACAAGCACCTGCTGCAGGAGTCGGAGGAAGGGGAGAGCATCGGGTGGGCGTACCTGAAGGAGCGCGGGCTGAACCAAGCTACCATTGAGGCTTTCGAGCTAGGGTACTCGCTCGATAAGTGGGACGATGTGCTCAACGAAGCCCAAAAGGCAGGCTTCGACGTGAAGTACCTCGAAAAGACTGGCCTCGTAGTGAAGCGTGAGGAGGACGGCCGGCGCTACGACCGTTTCCGGGGCCGCGTGATGTTCCCGATTCACAACATCTCGGGCCGCGTGGTGGGATTCGGGGCGCGCACATTGCGCCGCGACGAAAAGGCCGGGGCCAAGTACCTGAACTCGCCCGAGTCGGAGATTTACCACAAATCCGACGTGCTCTACGGCCTCTACCAGGCCAAGCAGGCTATCCGGCAGGAGGAGCTGTGCTATTTGGTGGAAGGCTACCTCGACGTCATCAGCCTGCACCAGGGCGGCATCAAGAACGTGGTGGCCTCGTCGGGTACCTCGCTCACCGAGGGGCAGATCCGCCTCATCGCCCGCTACACCGACAACGTAACGGTGCTGTACGACGGCGACGCAGCCGGCATTCGGGCGGCGCTGCGCGGGCTGGACATCATCCTGGAAAACGGCCTGAACGTGCGCATCGTGCTGTTTCCCGACAAGGAAGACCCCGACAGCTACATCCGCAAGGTCGGCGATAAACGCTTCCAGGAGTTTGTCGACCAGAATAGCCAGGATTTCATTTCCTTCAAGACCAAGCTGGCTGCCCGCGAAGCGGCCCAGGACCCGGTAAAAAAGGCCGAGGCCATCCGCGACGTGCTCCAGAGCATTGCTAAGGTGCCCGATCCGCTGAAGCGGCAGGTATTTCTGCAGCAGACGTCGGTTACGTTTCACATCGACGAGCAGGTACTCATCACCGAGTACAACAAGCTGGTGAAGCAAGCGGCCCCTGGTCCGCGCCCGGCGGGTGGTAGCACCAGCGGTGGCACCCGCAACTACGGCGCCAGCAGCTCTGAAGCCCGCCCCGGCGGGGGCGGAGCCGCCGTGCAGCCGGGTGGCCAGCTCACCGGCCTCAGCCAGCAGCCCCAGGCCCGGCCCGATGATGAAATGCCCGACGAGGCCTATGGCTTCATGGGCGACGAAGCCGAAGCTGATGCCATCGAGGTGGAACCCGTGCCCGATGTGCAGCAGCTGTGCGAGCGGGAAGTGGTGCGCCTGATTCTGAACTACCCCGGCCAGCGCCTCGCCAACGAACACACCGTGACGGAGTACCTACTCGGTCAGACCGACGAAACGCCCTTCCGCACGCCCATCTACGCCGACCTTATCCACCTCTGCCGCGAGGCTGTAGCGGCCGGCCGCTACCCCGATGCGCGCGAGTTGGTGCGCCACGAGCGCGGCGACATCCGTTCCGCCATCACCGACCTCGTGACCGAACCACACGAGCTCAGCCCGAACTGGATTACGCACAGCATCTATGTTCCCCGCGAACTGGACATGCTGCAAGAAGCCTGCGACAACGCCATCCTGCGCCTGAACAAGTGCAACGTGGAACGCGAGCTAACCGAATGCCTCGCCACCATGAACTCGCTCGACCCCAGCAACATCGAAGAGTACTTGGCCCAAATGTCCATCTTCAAATCCCTGAAGCAACTGGATATGCAGCTGGCCGGGCTGCTGGGCACGATAGTATCGCGGTAGGTCGCTGGAGTAATTGCTTTTGCAGTACTTGACTTATTGGGCAAGGCTGAAATTGATGTTGACGCTTACTGTGTCAGCTTTGGGTGCTGGTGGAAATCGGATGTTCCCTAACATGCGCTTGGCTTCGTCTTCAAAAGCCTTGATAGTGGCAGGTTCATAAGTTGAATCCTCCACCTCCACCTTGTGCTGGGTAAGTTTGGAAGAAAGAATACTGCCGTCGGAATCAATTGATAAGTGGAGCTTAAGATAAGCAGTGCGAAACCCCGATTCTCCCGATGCCCTCAGCACTGAAGTAGGAAAGCGGGCTTTGCCGTAAAGCGTTCGAATAAACTGCGCGTAAGCGTTTATCATTTGGGCTGAATCCGCCACTTGCCAGAAGCGGGGAACCAGGCTGGGTTTCGCATTTCTTACGCTGCTATTGTACGGTACGGAAGCACCCCGCTGTACCACCAGCGGCTTGCCTGGAGCTACATGTACACCGCCGAGCGTCTGGGCCGACGCTGTTAGGCTGATAGATGCTACAGCTAAGGGCAATAGCATAAGAGACAGATGCATAAGAACTGGTAAAAGGACTTGAGCTTGAAACAATTGATTACAAGCCGTTAGGTCATGAAATATAGACCGGAATAGTCAGCGTGGTTATTGCAGCTAGCCTCGCCAAAATGATAAGTTAATTCTGGCGCCCAAACCAAATTCCGGAAACGCATACTATAGGTTGCACCTCGAAATGAGTTTAACGTCCTGCATTCGGCAAGCGGCTGCCTAGCCGCAGCGCCGCTTCCAGCCATGGGTCGCGCCCGGCGAGGTAGTCGCGGAAAGTAAAGCGCACCGGTACGCCGGGCGTAAGGTCGGGGGAGCTGATGTCTGTGTAAACCAACGACGCCGGAACGTTGTGCGGTTGGGCAGAATAGCTGTGCAATCGGTCGGCGTAGTGCATAGACAAACGAGAGTTGGGCAGCACCATATTGCCGCCTTCGGCCCAGAAATCAAGCGCATCGCCCACGGGCTCCCCCACAATAGTGGCTCCGCCCGCGCGGAGCTGCGTCAGGGGGTAGATGCCGGCTGAGAAAGTAGCCCGCCCCGACAAGGCAATGAGCTGTGCGCCCTGCTGGCGGGCGAGCGTGCCCAGTTGCTCAAAAAAAGCCTGGGCCACATGCAAATTGCCGCCGGTATTGAAGCGCAAATCCACCACAATGCGTCGGGGGCGGCGCGTGTTGATTGCTGCAAGGACACGTTGCGAAAACTCGGCAAATGGTTCTTGTTTAGCGTCGTTGCCGGCCCGGTTGTATTGAACGTACACGGCCTGCTCGGCCGGCAAATACTGCCAGGCGTAGGAGCGGGTGGCCAGTTGCAGGTATACCGGTAGGCGGGTAGAGTCCATGGCAAGTACGCTTTGCCACGGGCCGCCGGGCTCGGGGCGGGGCGGCGCCAGGTTCCACCAGGCCTCCGTCACGAAAGTGCCGGGCTGAAAGGGCAGGGGCGCGAGCCGCGCCTGCTGCGTGCGGCCTTGCCGATCCTGCACCTGCAGCGTCAGCATGCCATCGGTACCGAGCAGGCCCAGGCCCTGCAGAATTTCGGGACTGGTAAGGCAATACGGAGTCATGTAGCGCTGCCAGCTGGCATTGCCAGCGTACAGCGGTGCGGCGCGGCGGTGAGCGGCCTCTGTCTGCAGGCCAGCCAGCTTTACCACCCGGGCCCCCAGCAGGGCGGCGTGCTCGGGCGTGGTTTTGACTACGTACAAGCCGTCGTCAAACCACCACAGCCGGACCGGGTAGCGCCGAACGGCGCTGCGGTTGCGCACCAGGTACAAACGGGTATGGGCGTTGCCGCTCAGGGCCACCGCCTGCGCCAGGCGAACCATAATCTGCGCCGAGCTCAGCACATGAGCTGAATCGCGCAGGCCCGTAACCCGCGCCCGAAACGCCGCCGCGGCAGTGGGGCTAAAGGTGCGGTCTTTCACTAAAAAGGAATCCAGCGCCATCTGCAAGTCCTCGCGCCATTGCGTCGGACTCAGGGGAGTAGTGGTGGGCTGAGCCAGTGCCGGACTAGTGCAGAGCATCAGCCCTAGTAGAAAGTACAATTTGTTGAGACAGTGCATGGCGTGGCTGGGAAAGGATGAAGGGGCGAGGGAGGCTAGGGAGCAGGGGCAGTCTGGCAGGTTCTCGGCCATAACTAAGCACCGACCTAAACGTGTCATGCTGAGCCGCGCGAAGTATCCCTGCCAGCTTCGCTCGGAACAGCCATGTGAAGCGGGGTTACAGATGCTTCGCGGGGCTCAGCATGACGAAAAGTTTACTTCTGACCAATTCGACCGAGGCTGAAGCAGCGCAGATGCTTATTTCTGCTTGCGGAAAAACACGTCCCCGCTAATCGATTCCAGCTGAATGGACGGCCCACCCTTGCCCAATGGACCGCGCACTTGGTAGCCAACCGGAGAGTTGGTTTTCCGCTCGCCGAAGGCTACATCCTGGTCGGTGTACACCTCGCCGGTGATGGTTTTCAGGGCTACTTCGGCGCCCTTGTTAGCGGGCCAGCTCAGGTCCACAAAGCCGCTGATGGACTTGGCGTCCAGCGGCCCGGTCAGGCCAGTTACTTCAATGTTGCCGCTGATGGTGTTCACGCGCACCGTAGCCCCAGCGGGCAGCTCCACATCGTAATCAATGCGGGCGCAGAGGCGGTAACTGCCGCGGCCGTTGTCGCCGGAGTCGTTCCAGATGCTGAAGCTTCCGTTTTCGGGGCAGTCGTTGGCCTGCCCGGTGCGAATCATTTCCTGATCGAAGGCGGATTTGACGGCCACTTCGTCGCCCTTGTTGTCCAGGGTCAGCAGCAGGGCGTCGTTGAGTTTGCCTTGGTTGATGGTGACGGTGGCGCGCACCAGCAGCTGTTTGCCGCTACCGCCGCGGATGCGGATGGCCGAGGCCTGCTGCAAATCCAGCACCACGCGCTGGTCAGCTTTCAGGTCAGCTTTCTTCTCGATTACTTTTTGGGCCTGGGCTGGGCTGACGGCGAGCAGCAGGGTACCCAGCACGGTGGTGAACAGGAAGCGTTTCATGGTCTAGGAATGGCGTTTGGAGGAGAAGATGGAAACTCCAGGAAAGATTGGTACAGCGGGAAAAAAGGTTGAGTAGACAGGTGCTACAGGGGATAAGCATCCGTTGCTTGCCTTATTTCTCGAGTCTTGACGACTTACCGTCACTTACTTGGCTTTGCGCACGAACACGTCGCCGCTCACCGATTGGAGGGCAATGCGGGTGCCGCCGCCGTTCACGGTGCCGGTCACCGTTTGCCCGCCGATGCGCTGCAGGTCGCCCTGGCTACGGCCCGTATTGATGTCGAAATCGGTGTAAACCTCGCCCGAAACCGAGCGCAGCTCCAGCGTCATCTTGCTTTTAGGCGGCAGCGTCACGTCCACTTCACCGCTCACGGAGGAAATGGCGCTGGGTGATTTGCCCACTTCGGCGTAGCGCACCGTGATGCTGCCGCTGATGGAGTTGGCCACCACGCCGCCCGATACATTGGTCAGGCGGGCGTCGCCGGTTTTGAGGTTGACTTCTACGTCGCCCTCCAGGTCCTGCATTTTCACGTCGCCGCCTCCGAACTTGGTTTGGTTAAACACCACCGTCGATTGACGGGGCACCCGAATGACGTAGTTCACGTCTTTGCGCGAGGCCTGCACAATGCGCACCGCGTTGTCGTTTTGGGTGACAGAGAGGCCGATGCGTGTATTGTCCTCGGCCGCGTTGTAAACGGGCCGCAGGCCCTCGGCGCGCTTGGGAGCCGGCTCAAAGCCGTTGCCGCGAATCAGCAGCTCGTCGCCGTTGTAGCCTTCTAGCGTTACGTCGCTGCCTTGCATGTCGAGCACGATCTTGCGGGCTTTGCCGCCGAGCTTGAGCTTGTATTCTTGGGCCATCAGGGCCGAACTGCTTGCCAGCAGGCAAGTGAGCGTCAGAAGCAGAATCTTTTTCATGAGTAAAGAGCAGAAGCATGTGGAGGGAGCCTGGCCCGAAACCGCGTCTTTCGGGGGCCGCGCAAACAGCCAAGGCAAGTGAAATCGGATTAAAGCGGAGCAGCCTAAATCAGCTGACTCAGCCCCGACTGGGCGTGCAGCCGCACCTCGGGCAGCACTTCCTGCTGCCGGGCAAGGCGCTCCAGCTGGGGCACGGCTCGCCGTTCGCGCAAGGCCACCAGCAATTCGATGAGCATGATTTGCACGTTGGGGTCGGTTTGAATGCGTAAGGACTGTACCAGGGCCGGCACCACCCGCGGGTCGTCGCGCAGGCGGAAAAGGGCCTGGCCGGCGGCTAGGCGCACGTTGGTGTTGGGGTCGAAGTGTAGGGTGTTGATGAGGGCCTGCACCACCGGTTCGGCTCCGGCCACGGTGGAGGCCTCCGAATCGGTAGCCAGGTCGCTGACCAGCTGTATGCGCTGGGTGGCCGTGAGCGTGGATGCGGCGCTGCCGGTTTCGAGGGCCTGAGTCAGGAGCTGCTCTTGAGGAGCCGGCGCATGCACGGCTACCGTTGCGGCGGGAGCGGCGGGCTGCCAGGCCGTGCCTAGACCGAAACCCGTGGCCAGCAAGGCCAGGCTTGCCGCAATACGCAGCCACCAGCTGCTGGCTTGCGTGGCGGGCTGCAGCGGTATTACACGGGCTTCATTCGGGGCTGATACTGTCGAGGCTTGGGGCAAGGCTGCTTTTTCCTGGGCCAGCATAGCCATAAACTGCTCGCGCAGCTGGGGCGGCGGCGTTTCCAGGTGAGTATCGTCCTGCAGGGCAGCGGTAAGCTCGCGCAGCTCAGTTACTTCCTGCTGGCAGGCAGGGCACTGCTGCAGGTGCTGCTGCACCCAGGCCTGGTCGGCAGCCGGGAGGCTATTTTCGGCGTAGTCGACCAGCAGGTCGGCCACGTCGGCGCAGGTGGGAGGGGTATGGGAAGTATGCATTGGAATCAAGCGAAATAGATGGTGCGCAAGGCCTGCAAGGCCCGGTGCGCTTTGACTTTGGCTGCCCCTTCGGAGCAGCCCAGCAACTCCCCGATTTCCCCGTAGCTGAATCCCTGAAAGCGGTGCAGGAGCAAGATTTCGCGCTGGGGTTCTGCAAGCTGGCTCATGGCTTCGTGCAAGGCTTCGTTGCGGTCGGCTACCACCATGGAGGCGAAGGCCGAACTGCCCAGGGCACCGCGGCGCTCCACTTCCACCACATCGGTGGTGCGGAACTTGCGCTGCTGTTGCCAGTGGTCGATGTGCACGTTGCGGGCCAGCTTGTAAATCCAGGCTCGGAAGGGCTGGATGGGCTGGTAGGTACCGCGGTACTTCAGCAGGCGCTCAAACACGGTCTGCGTCAGGTCCTGGCTGGCTTCGCGGTCGTTGGTGAGGCGGTAGAGAAAGTTGAACAGCGGCTTCTGGTAGCGCTCAAACAAGGGCACCGCCTGGTCCAGGTCGTCGGCACTCACGGCAGCCATCAGTTCTTCGTCGCTCTTGGTGTTCACCGCGGGGAGGTTGGGGTTGTTTGCTGCGAGTACCGGGAGTAAAGGCAATCGTTACACGGCCTGGAAAATATTTTTTCAAGAATAATGCGGTCTTTCAGTGCCAGGGCTACATCAAGGCGCTAGCCCAGGCGCAGCAAGTGCCCGCACTCATCCCACCGGGCTGCTGATCAAGTGTGGAGTAAGTTGTATAAAGCTTCTGAAACGCATCTGCTACATTGGCAAAACCTCTCGCCAACCTTCCCATAGATGATTTGCACCCGAAAGCTTACGCTCATGCTAGGCGCATTGCTGTGGGCCCAGGCCTCGGAGGCCCAAAACCAGCCGGGCAGCTACGCCATTAGCGGTAGGGTGGTAAAGCTGGTGGGTCCGGCGGTACTACCCGGCAGGGCCGTAGCGGTGAAGCTCGGCAATTCAGGGCTGCAGGCCGTAGCCGACAGCTCGGGGCGTTATCAGTTCAGCAACTTGCCAGCCGGGCGTTACACGCTGCACGTGGCCGGGGCCTACCAGAGCCGCGATACTACCGTAACTGTTGTAGATAAGAACGTAGCAGCCGTACGCCTGGTCGCCATTGCTCATTGCCGAGTCGACCGGGACCTAGCCACCTACGAAATTGCCCAGGGGCAGCCCCGGATTCTGCTCGCCAGCGGGGAAGCGCCTATAACCTATGCCGATCAACCCCGATTCGAACAGAAATACGGGGTGCGCTATTACGACTACGGTTGCATCAGCCCAGAGCTGGAATGTTTGGTCGATTATAACCGGACGGTGTTTGCATATCTGGATCAGAAGTACGGGCGCAAATGGCGACGCGAGGTGCGCAAGGATGTGGAAGGCTTGAAAGGCAAACACTAGCCGCAGTCTGGCTTCCGATTCACTTCTGTGGAGATGCGCAAGCCTAAACCGAGCTACAACTAGCCTTCATCTGAGTGGTGCTCAGGTAAGCACGGACATGGAGGGGGTTATGATTTGAGAGCAACGCGCCCACCCCAGGGCACGCGGGAATTGGTCGTCCGCTCGTGTACTGGCGGCGCCTTTTACAGGGTTTAGGGGAGGAATTACCGGCCTGTTTGCCTGCTCCCGGTGATTGATTGGCATCTTGCGCCTGTTTACCACCCATCAGGACCATGCACCTGCCCATTTTCTCAGATATCCTCGTCATCCTGTTGCTTTCAGTAGGAGTAATCCTGCTGGTCAATCGGCTACGGCTGCCTTCCATCATCGGCTTCCTGGTTACCGGCATGGTGGCGGGCCCCTATGCCCTGGGCCTGGTCAAAGCCCAGGACGAGGTAGACCAGCTGGCCGAACTGGGCGTGATGCTGCTGATGTTTACCATCGGGCTGGAATTTTCGCTCAAAAGCCTGTCGCGCATTAAGCGGGCCGTGTTTTTGGGCGGTGGCTTGCAGGTGGGCCTGACCATCGGGGCGGTGTATCTGCTGGCGCGAGTGGGCGGTTTTGCCACGCCGGCCGCGGTGTTCTGGGGCTTTTTGTTTTCGCTGAGCTCCACGGCTATAGTGCTGAAGCTGTTGCAGGACCGCCTGGAGATGGAAGCCATCCACGGTCAGGTCACGCTGGCCATCTTGATTTTTCAGGACTTAATAGTAGTGCCCATGATGCTGCTCACGCCCATTCTGGGCGGGAAGGGCAGCGCCAACCCCTGGCTGGATCTGGGCATCATGCTGGCCAAAATCATTGCCTTACTGGCCCTGGTGGTGTTGGGTGCCCGGTATATCATGCCGCGGATTCTCTTTGCCGTTGCCAAAACGCGCAGCCGCGAACTATTTCTGCTCACCATCATCGGTACTTGCCTGGGCGTGGCCTGGCTAACCGGCGAAGCGGGGCTGTCGATGGCTTTGGGTGCCTTTATGGCGGGCCTCATCATCTCGGAATCGGAATACAGCTACGAAGCCGTGAGCAACGTGCTGCCCTTCCGCGAGATTTTCGCCAGCTTCTTCTTCGTGTCCATTGGCATGCTGTTCGATGTGCGCTTCCTGCTGGCGCATCCGCTCCAAATCCTCCTGCTCACCCTCGGGGTGATGGTCCTGAAGCTGCTGCTGACGATAGCCGCCGCTGCTGTGCTGCGCCTGCCCATGCGCACGGTGTTACTGGTGGGGCTGGCGCTGTGCCAGGTCGGGGAATTTGCTTTTGTGCTGTCCCGGGTAGGCCTCGACGCAGAGGTGATTCAGCAAGCTGATTATCAGCTATTCCTGGCTGTATCGGTGCTTACCATGAGCCTTACGCCGGTGATTATGCTTTTTGCCGAGCCGGTGGTGGCGTTGTTTATGCGCCTGCCGCTGCCAGCTTTTCTTACCCAGACCAACCAACGGATAACGGCAGCTGATGCCGCGGTCGAAGTAGCCTTGAACGACCACCTCGTGGTGGTGGGCTACGGGCTAAACGGCCGCAACTTGGTGCACACGGCCAAATTTGCCCAAATTCCCTACGTCATTATCGAAACCAACCCCGTGACGGTGCGCCACGAGCGGGAGCGGGGCGAGCCGATTCTGTATGGAGACGCAACCCAGGAACACGTGCTGGAACAGGCCCGCGTATCGCATGCCCGCGTGATGGTGGTAGCCATTTCCGACCCCACCAGCAGCCGCCGCGTGGTGGTGGCTCTGCGCCGGCTCAATGCCCAGGCGTGCATCTTCGTGCGCACCCGCTACATTGCCGAAATCGAAGAATTAAAGCGCCTCGGAGCTACCGAAGTCATCCCAGAAGAGCTGGAAACGTCCATCGAAATCTTCTCGCGGGTGCTGGCCAAATACCTCGTGCCCATGCACGAAATTGACCAGCTCATCAAAGACATGCGCGCCGACAGCTACCAGATGCTGCGCGGTCGTTCCCTGAGCACTTCCGATTGGTCGGCCATGCACCTGACTTTATCCGACTCGGAGCTGACCACTATTCCGGTGGGGCCTGGCAACTTCCTGGCCGGCAAAACTTTGTCGCAGGCCGAAGTGCGGCAGCGCTTCAGCATCAGCCTGCTGGCTATACGACGCCGCGGCAAGATGATCGACGAAATCAGCGCCGATACCGTCATTCAGCCGGGCGATACGCTGTACGTGTTCGGCAAGCAAGATCAAGTAAGCCGCTTCGCGCGGGAGCTGGTATAACGCACCAAGTAATCTAAGGAACGGCTTTTGCAGGGAGCAGGCGCACTTGCCACCCGTAGCTACCTTTGCGCCCCGGTCGATGGGCCGCCTGCTCCCGTGAACATTCTCCAACTCTGCCCCCGCGTTCCGTTTCCCCCCACCGATGGCGGTGCCATTGCCATGTACGACGTGGCCGCCGGCCTCGTCCGCGCCGGCCACCGCGTGACCTTGTTGGCCATCAACACGCCCAAGCACCACCAGCTGGCCGATGCCCTGGCGCACCTCGGTCCCAACCTATGCTTGGTGACGGTGGATGTGGATACCAACCTCTCGCCGCTGGCGGCCCTGCGCAACCTGCTTTTTAGCCAGCATCCTTACAATGTGGAGCGCTTCATGTCTGCTGCGCTGGCTCAAAAGCTGACCGAGCTGCTGCAGAGCGGGCAGTTTGATGTGGTGCAGATGGAAGGAACTTTCGTAGCGTGGTACGTGGATGTGGTGCGTCGCATAGCTCCCGGCCTGCCCACGGTGCTGCGGGCCCACAACGTAGAGCACGAAATTTGGGCGCAGTTGGCGCGCAACGAGCGGCAGCCGCTGAAAGCGGGCTACCTCCGCCACCTGGCGCGGCGCCTTCGCCGCTTTGAGCAGCAGTACCTGCCGCGTTTCACGGCTATTGCGTCCATCACCGAGCCCGACCGCGACCGGCTGCTACGCCTGGGCTGTCAGGAGCCCGTAGTGTTTGTGCCGGCGGGCGTCAACCTGGTGCGCTTGCAGCCCGATGCCACCCTAAAGGCCAAACCAAACACGTTGTTTTTCCTGGCGTCGCTTGATTGGCTGCCCAATCAGGAAGGCCTGCAGTGGTTTCTCGATAACGTCTGGACCGATGCCAAGCGACGCTGGCCAGCGCTGGAGCTGCACGTAGCGGGCAAAAATATGCCGCCGCACCTGCAGCGCCTGCAGGAGCCCGGCGTGCACGTTCACGGTTTCGTCGATTCGGCCCCGCGCTTCATGCAGGAGCACGCCATCATGCTGGTGCCTTTGCTGTCGGGTGGGGGTATGCGCGTCAAGATCATCGAAGGCATGGCCATGAGCAAGTGCATCATCAGTACCTCGGTTGGGGCTGAGGGCATTGCCGTAACGTCGGGGCAGGATATCCTGGTAGCCGATGAGCCCGCGCAATGGCTAGAGCTGATTGGGCAGTGCGTAAGCGGCAAAATCAGTGTCGAAAGCATCGGCGAAGCGGCCCGGCGCACCGCCACCGCGCTTTACGACAACGACCGGGTAGTAGCACGTTTTGTGGAATTGTACCGCCGCATCGGCGCCAACAACTAAGTTTGCGCCCCCGATGAAGCTCCTCGTCCTGCTTTCCCGCTTTCCGTACCCGCTCGATAAAGGCGACAAACTGCGTGCCTACCACCAGTTGCGCTACTTGGCCGAGCGTTTTGAGGTATGCCTGTTCGCCTTGTCCGATGAGGACGTGACGGCCAAATCCCGGGCTGCCTTGGCACCGCTCTGCGCTGGTGGCGTACACGTGTACCGGCTTGGGAAGCCCGGCATCGGCTCCAATATGGGACTAGCGCTGCTAAAAGGTCAGCCCTTGCAGGTGGGGTACTTTCGCGACGCGGCTGCTCAGCGCCAACTGGCCCAGGTGGTGCAGCAGTTCAAGCCTGAGCGCGGCTACTGCCAACTGATTCGGATGGCCGAGTACGCCCGTCCTTTTGCGCATCAGGTCCCTTTCACGCTCGATTACATGGATGTGTTTTCGACGGGCATGGAACGTTGGGCAGCTAAAGCGCCGCTGTGGCAGCGCCCGGTACTGGCCTTGGAAGCTCATCGCCTGCAGCAGTATGAGGCCGAGGTATTCGATTGGTTTCGACACCATACCATCATTTCCGATCAGGACCGGCAGCTGATCGACCACGAAGAGCGGCAACGCATTCAGGTAGTGCCCAACGGCATTGATACCGAATTCTTTCGCCCCGATGCGGTTACGGCTGACGACAGCTACGAAATGGTGTTTTGTGGCAATATGGCCTATCATCCCAATGTGGAAGCGGCCGCGTGGCTGGCCGAGGAAATTTTGCCGCTGGTGCAGCGCCGCCACCCGCAGGCGCGGCTGCTGCTGGCCGGCACCACGCCCTCGGCGCGCGTGCTAGCGCTGCAGTCGGCGCACGTGAAGGTAAGCGGTTGGCTCCCCGATATTCGGACAGCCTACGCCTCGGCCCGGGTATTTGTGGCACCTATGCGCACCGGTACGGGCTTGCAAAACAAGCTGTTGGAAGCCATGGCCATGGGCCGTCCCAGCATCACCACCCCCTTGGCCAACAACGCCCTCGGCGGCACGCCCGGGCAGCACCTGCTGGTAGGGGCCGACACCGCTGGCTTGGCCGAAAGTGTTTGTCAGCTGCTTGATAACCCCGACGAAGCGGCTGGTCTGGCCGCCCAAGGCCGGCGTTTTGTGCGTCAGCACTACACCTGGGAGGGTGCCACCCAGCGTCTGGTAGAGCTGTTGGAACGGGGGTGAGGCTGGTGGCAAAGGCCCTCACACGATGATGTGAAAGGGTTGACGCGCACCTAGGCGAATGCCTATCCTTGCACAAATCAACTCCGCACACCATGGGTCTGCTCCCGAAAATGGGCCAAACGGCGCTCATTGATCTTACCGTCCTGGCCCTGTCAATGGTCTTCGCGGCGGTGTTTGCCTACCGCGTCAACCAGCGCCGCCGCGTGCCCGTTTCGCTCACGCTGCTGGCTGGCCTGAGCCTGGGCCCGGCCACGGCTTTTGTGCACATGTGGGCACACATGTTTGCCATTACCCTCGTCAACGTGTTGCGCTACAACCGCGGTGAGTTCGAGTACAACCTGCGTCTGTACGCTTTACTTCAGCTGGGGGCAGTATTGCTGATCATCAGCGGGCTGTCGTTGCACGTCATCCGGCGCTGGGCAGAAGGCGCACCAACTTTGGAAAGGCCCTTGGTAATACTGGCCTTGTTGCAGATGCTCTTCAGTTTTCCACTTTTTCCTTTCAATCCCATCGGCATATTGCCCGGCCTGGCGGCCTTATTACTGCTGTTGATCCTTGGCATTACGCAACGGCAACTGCGGGCCGTGCGCCAAGCGGCCGAGGAATATGCTTTGGCCTAACCGGCATGAGCTTACCGAGCACAACAGCTTTGTGCCGCTTCGGGTATTTGGTGGGCGAGGCGCTGCAGCTGGTGGCGCAGGGATGTTCGGAACTCCTGGGCTTTTTCTGGGTTTACAGGAACAAGCGAGGCTGAACCCAGCCGGTGGGCAGTTACATCGGCGGCGCCTGTGTAACTTCGCCCGGCCGCTGGCGGTTGTCAGCCCGAAACCCACCCGCGGCCGGTCCCGACGCCGGCCGTCTATTTCCTGCAAGCCATGCTTGATTCCATTGAAGAAGCCATTGCCGATATCCGTGCCGGCAAAGTGGTGGTAGTAGTGGACGATGAAGACCGCGAAAACGAAGGTGACTTTATCTGCGCCGCGCGTTGCGCCACGCCCGAAGTCATCAATTTTATGGCCACCCACGGCCGCGGCCTCGTGTGTGCCCCATTGATAGAAGACCGCTGCGAAGCCCTTGGCCTGGAGCTGATGGTGGGGCGCAATACCGCCCTGCACGCCACGCCCTTCACTGTCTCCGTCGATCTGTTGAAGAACGGTGTAACCACCGGCATTTCGGCCTCTGACCGTTCCAAGACCATTCTGGCCCTCATCGACCCCGAGACCAAGCCGGAAGAGTTGGGCAAGCCGGGACACATTTTCCCGCTTAAAGCCCGCAAAGAAGGAGTATTGCGCCGCGCTGGCCATACCGAAGCCGCTATCGATTTGGCCCGTCTGGCTGGGTTTGAGCCGGCCGGGGTGTTGGTAGAAATATTGAAGGAAGACGGCGAAATGGCGCGTCTGCCTGAGCTACGGCAGATTGCTGACCATTGGGGCCTAAAGCTCATTTCGGTGCAGGACCTGATCAAGTACCGCCTGAAGCAGGAAAGCCTGATCGAGCGGGAAATCACGGTGCGTATGCCCACCCAGTGGGGCGACTTTGAACTATACGCTTACACGCAGCGCACCAACGGGGCCCAGCACCTGGCTTTGGTGAAGGGCGAGCTGGAGCCCGGCGAGCCAGTGCTCGTGCGGGTGCACTCCAGTTGCGTAACCGGCGACATCTTCGGCTCGTGCCGCTGCGACTGCGGCCCGCAGCTGCACCACGCCATGCAGCAGATTGAGCGCGAAGGCAAAGGCGTGCTGGTATACATGAACCAGGAAGGCCGCGGCATCGGTCTGCTCAACAAGCTCAAAGCCTATAAGCTGCAGGAACAGGGCCGCGACACCGTGGAAGCTAACCTGGAGCTGGGTTTCGGTATGGACGAGCGCGACTACGGCGTAGGTGCCCAAATCCTGCGCGACCTAGGCATCAGCAAAATGCGTCTGCTCACCAACAATCCGCGCAAGCGCACCGGCCTGGTGGGCTATGGGCTGGAAATTGTGGATACGGTAGCCATCGAAGTGGAGCCCAACGAGCATAACGAGCGGTACTTGACCACCAAGCGCGATAAGCTGGGGCATACCATCCTGCACAAGGATCGGGGCGCGCACCCGGCCCAGGCAGCGGCCGAAATGTTGCCCGCGGAATAATCCTGAAAGCCCGGTATCGGTGGAGCGTTTTCTGCGTAACTTATTTACGCTATGAAAACGCTCCACTTTCGTTTGCGCCAGCTTGGGGCGCTTGCTTTCGTTGCTTTGCTACCGGCCGCGGCAGCTTATGCTCAGCGGCCTTTTGTACAGGAATTCACGGGCGCCACGGTAGTGCTTACTTCCGGCGATACGCTCTCCGGTCCGCTAGCCCTGCACTCCGACCGCGACTTGCTGCTGGTGACCATGCCCGATCAGTCGGTGCGCACGGTGGCGGCGCTGGCGGTGGCTGAATTTGCCGTGAAGGGCGAACGGTCGCAACCCGGCAACTACTACGATCAATACTACGATTTCTACGATGCTCGCCGGGGCTACTTCTACGGCAATCCGGGGTGGGGGCCGAGCCGGATGCTGCCGTCGCGGCAGCAGCGGCAGGATACGGCTCGGGTGCGGGTGTTCCGGACGTTTCGCTGGAACCGCGGCAACGACTATTCCGACTTCAAGTCGCCGGCTTTCTTTGAGCAACTGAGCCGTGGTCCGGTAGTGCTGTTACGACGCGAATCCTTGGTAGAGCGACCGGTAACAGCCAACGACCCGTTTTTTCGGCCGTATTACGGTTATTATCCCATGGGCGGCATGGCCCGGGGCCCCATGGGAACCTACGTTTCCGTACGAGACCAGTTTTTTCTGGGTACGCCGCAGGGCAGCGTGGTAGCGTTGCGCAGTCCGAAGAAAGACTTGCTGGCCTATTTTCGTTCGCAGGCCAAGCAAATCGAGCAGTATGCCAAGAACAATAAGCTCAGCTTCAGCGATGCGCACGAGTTGGCCTTCATCGTGAACTACGCCAATTCGCTGAACGCGCAATAGCGCAGGTGCTGGTTACACATGCAGGCAAATCGGAGCGCCTTTGGTCAAGTCAGCATAAAGCGCATCCGCACCGCTGGGGGAAGGGAGAACAGAAAACGAGGGTAGTACGCCCCTTATCCAAGCACAAACAAGCCACCAGCTATAACTCAGGGAAAGCGCAGAAAACCCGTCAGGTGGTACATCTGCCGGACCGGATCAATCAGCAGTTCGTGAATGCTGATGGCTTCATCCATTGCCAGCGCGGCAAAGACGAAAGCCAGCAGCCGCCAATTAAATTCGAAAGGCTTGCCCCGTTTTGCATCAAACCTCCCGCGGCGCACCCTGCAGCAGCGCCGGAGTACGGTTTTGGGGTCACCGTGCTCCGTCCGGGATATAAGCTGCCGTCATAATTGGGCAGGGCAGGGTTGACCCAGCGCGTTGTTAATGGAACTGAGTGCCGGAGGGAACTGGCTTACACAACCCCGACGGTGCCGACATGCATACTGTATTGAGTGCCACTTAGTGGTGCAGGTTAGAGCAGAGCGATTTACGTTGCCTGATCCACTTCGCGCCGCAGCATAATTATTTGCGGTTGCAGCCGCAGCTCCAGTTCAGCGGCCCCGATTGGGTATCGAATTCGATGTCGATTTGGGCAACTTTGTCGCCCGGGGAGAAAGTAGTTTTGGGCTTGCCAGCCTCAGCAAAGTAGCCCGTAAGCCACGTTATTTGGCGGGTGTTGGCATTGTAGGCATAGCGGCCGGTGGCACCGCCGTCGAGGTAGCGGTACGTGCCATTGGAGTTGAGTTGTACGGCTCCTTTGGGGGTAAACACCATGCGGCGCTCAACGGCATTCCAGGAATTATAGGTGCAGGAGTAGTCGCCGTACACGAGCTGCGCGGGGGCCATGGGACCCGCCATGCGGCCTTCCGATTCAGCGGCTTTAGCAGCGGTTTCGGCTTCGGCCCGGGCCTTCATCGTGGCGGCAGCTCGGGCCCGTACGGCATCGGCTTCAGCTTTGGCACGAGCGGCTGGATCGGTGGGAGCCGGGGCTGCTTGTGGCGCGACAGCATCTGAGCTTTGGGCAGCAGCAGCGTGGCTTAGCAAGCCAAACAGCGGAACAAAGAGAGCGTAGCAAAGGCGCATATAAGCAGGGGAAAGCAGAAGAGTAAACCAAATTTACAAATCCCGGGCGCGCATCAAAGCTGTGCTCAGCAGCCAAAACAGCAGCACGTAACCCAGGGCCACCGGTAGCGCCTGGCCCGGCGCCAGCTCGCCGCTGGGGCCGAGCATGGTATTCATGGTCTGCAGAAACGGTGAAGGCGTAAGGGTATCAAGCGTTTTGATAGGCAGAAAGCGGTCCAACTCATCGGGCATAAAATAGCGAATGAGGCGCTCTACCATCCACACGTAGAGCAGTATAGCCACAATGGCCGGCGTGCTTTTGCGCATCACAATAGCCAGTAGCAGGGCAAACGACAAATAGCCCAATAACTGAACCGCGTAGAGCAGCAGCGCGGAAGGCGCCGGGGCCAATACGGCCGCAAGCGAAGAATCCGGGTTGTGGCTCAGCCCGAAAAGAATACCAATAAAAAACACCGACAGCACGCACCACCCCACGAACAACAGCGCTACCTGCAGCTTGGCCAGTATTAGTTGCTCGCGCGAAACACCATCGATAACCTGCTGGCGGAAGGTGCGGTACTGAAACTCATCGGTGATGAGCATGATCAGCAGGAAAGCAGGCAGCAGGGAAAAATAGCTGGCGATGTACGTGATTTTGGTCCAGAGTTCGGGCAACCCATAAAGCGTCTGACCGATTTTCTGGCCGTTGACGCTGAGCCCGCCCGCGCCGGCTATGGTAGCGCCCAGCAGCCCGGTGAAGAGAATCAGGATAATCCAAGCCGTGCGGTAGGGCAACAGCTTGCGGAGTTCGGTGCGCAACATAAGCGAAGCCTGGGAGGGGGCTAGGAGTTCTGAATGATTTGGAGGAATTGGGCTTCCAGGCTGCGGCGCTCAGTGCTCAGGTGTGCCAGCACCAATCCTTGCGCAAACAAAGCGCGGTTGAGGTCGGCGGCGGAGTGGCCTTCTGATAGCGTCAGGCTGCACGTGCCGTCGGTGGCCAGCTGCACGTCCTGCACAAAGGGGAGGGCCCTGAGGGCCGTGGGCAGGGCTTGTGCTGGGGCATCGGGGCTGAGGCGCAGGTGCACGCGGTCGGTGGCAGCCAAAATCTGGCTTACGGGGCCGGCAGCGCGTAGCTGGCCTTTGTGCAGCACGCCCACGTGGGTACATACCTTTTGCACCTCATCGAGCAAATGGCTGGCCAGGATGATGGTGCGACCTTCGGCGGCAATGCGCTGGATAAGGCTTCGCACATCGGCAATGCCCTGCGGATCGAGGCCGTTGGTGGGCTCGTCGAGCACCAGCACTTCGGGCCGGCCCAACAGGGCCGAAGCCAGGGCTAACCGTTGCTTCATGCCCAGTGAGAAGCCCCGTACCGGCTCGTGCTGGCGCCCTTGTAGCTGTACTGTCTCCAGCGCCGCTTCGATGGCGCGGGCATCGGCTCCTTTGGTATCAGCCGCAATCTGCAGGTTTTGGCGGGCCGAAAGGTAAGGGAAGAAGTTGGGCGTTTCGAGCAGGGTGCCGATGCGGCGACGGGCTGCCAGCGAAGGTGCCTCGCCAAACCACCGGACTGAGCCGCTGCTGGCGTGCAGCACGCCTAGGGCAATGCCCAGCGTGGTGGTTTTGCCACTGCCGTTGGGACCAAGTAAGCCGAATACGCTGCCCGGGGGGACGCTTAAGCTGAGGTCGTGCACGGCCACGGTGCCGCCGTAGCGCTTGGTAAGCTGTTGAATGTCGAGAACGGAATCGGCAGGCACGAGGAGTAAGGATGAGGTAGACGTGAAAGGTATGGATTGAGATATAAGTATTGCGACACTGGAAGTCAGGCAGAATTTTGCTTAGCTAAGAGCGTCC
>NZ_JBZYWH010000027.1:0-69915 GCF_058932745.1 Hymenobacter sp. FMD4 | reverse complement strand
CTTCAGGTCCTGAGCAAACCTGCAGTAACACTGCCTGCACTACGCTGATACTGCTCTCAGGATTCCAACTCAGAGCTAGACTTGCCGGCGAAGATGCCGTCGCTGCCTAGTTGGCAAAGAGTTGACTGCCTTGGCTAGAAACCAATTTTAGGCCTGCCGGGCGCTTGCTCTGGTGCTGACCACTTGCCATCGTAATCCCCAAACCACTTACTGCCATGAACAATTCACCCGAAATTGTAGTCATCGGGGCCAGCCACGCCGGCTTGAGTGCCGCTCTCACGCTGGGCCGCTCGCGCCGTCGCGTGCTGGTGCTCGATGGTGGCCCGCCGCGAAACGCTCCCGCCGCCCACGCCCACAATTTCTACACCCAGGACGGCACTTCGCCCGCCGAGCTGCTGCGCCGCGGCCGGGAGCAGCTGGCGCCTTACGACGTGGAAATTCGTTCCGTAACGGCTCTTGCGGCCCGTAGCATGCCCAAGGGTTTCGTCCTTACCCTAGCCGATGCTTCAGAAATAACTACCGAGAACCTCATCCTGGCCACTGGCATGCTGGACTTGCTGCCCGCAGTGCTTGGCCTGCGGGAGCGGTGGGGGAACGGGGTGTACCACTGTCCGTATTGCCACGGCTGGGAAGTGCGCGACCAGCAAATAGCCATCTACGGCCGCGGTCCGGTAGGCTTTCACTTGGCCGTACTGCTGAACCACTGGTGCCCGCAACCTACCCTCTGCACCGACGGCCCCGCCGAGCTGGACACTGACCAGCGGGCCACGCTGAATGAGCTGGGCATAAGGATAATAGAAACCCCCGTAACGGCGCTGCAAACCACCGCCCACGGCGTAGATGCCGTAATGTTCGCCGACGGTTCTCGCTTGCCTGTGGATGCCGTATTTGCCCGGAGCCCGCAACAGCAGCGCTCCGACCTCGCCGCTCAGCTCGGTTGTGCCTTTACCGAAGATGGCCTCTACGTGCAAACAAATGCCAACGGGCTGACCAGTGTGCCGGGCGTGTACGCGGTCGGTGACCTGACCAACCCCTTCCAGCAAGTAATAGCCGCGGCGGCAGCTGGAGCCAGGGCTGCCGCCATCCTCAACAACGAACTGATATTCCGCGCCCACGCGCCGGTGCCGCACTGAACCGACCAGCGCTGCCCCCCGTATCCGGCCTTCTTGCTTGGATGAAACCTGCCGACAGGTTACTTCGCTTGCCTGCCTTATGGCGCTACGTTCAACTCCCAAAGCAGCCATGATGCGTGCAGCCGCGTGAGGGCCAGCGCTGGCTGCATTCTGATTAACTGAAAATCTTCGCTGTGGCATGAAACACGTGCTGTTACGCTTGTTAGCCGATTATGGAGGCATGTTGAACTCAAGCCTGTGCATTTTGCACTGCGCGGCTGGCCCCGTTGTGTTTGCGCTGTGGGGTACGCAGGAGGAAGCATGGGAATGGGCCTTTATGCTGATAAGCGGAGTACTGGTGCTCGGAGCTACGCGGCAAATGTCATCCGGGCCTCTGCGCCTCGCTTTGTGGGGCCTCTTTGGCGTGCTTATGCTGGCTGGGCTGCTTGTCAGCCGCTATCCGCTGATGGAAGGGGTGCAGTACGCGGCTTCGCTAGGCCTGATTGGTACGCACCTACTAAACCTGCGCCACTGCCGACGCTGCGTAGCGGAAGCGGGCCCTGCTCATTAGCTTGCCCCAGCTTAGCGTCAAGCTCTATAACGTATTCAGGAACAGCATAGGAACGTGTAGTCGCTTCTTGCCGGCTGTGCCCGATGCTTTTCAAAGAGGAAATGCGAATAAGTATCTGTTCATACCAGCCGCACCTTTCCGAAGCCAACCATAGTGCAACCAAAACGGCAATCCTTAAAATAAGGCTTTGCTTTGAAGGGAGTTTTACAATAAGGTAATTATTTAGATAATTAAATAAGACTACCTTTTTCAGTCACGGAAGGAGTTTGAAAAATATTTAAATATTTTTTTGCTCATGTATTGACTTTGATAAAATAACCTTTCTACCTTTGACCCGTTCAAAGCCCAAAACACAAACGACTTTAACGACTTCACTCGTCATGCGCCGCCACTTTAATCAATATATCGGTATGCCAAGCTCGCTGGAGGATAAGACCCAGCCGGTGTTCGGCGCGCATGCAACCAGTTGAAGTTTCGCTGATAGAAGCTTTCTAGTGCAAACGCCCGAATCCCTCCAGATTCGGGCGTTTTGTTTTCTTTTAGGTTCCAACTCGTTTATTTCCATGATGTCGACTCAATACCTACGACTGCTTTCCTCCGCCGTTTCAAGCGTGGTTGCCCAGTGCTGGTGTAGCGGCATCGGGCAGGTGAAACGGATAGATAAGCAGCCGCTAAAACGCGGCTAACGCTTTCCGCTCACCGCGTCCGATAAGTCACTGCTACGGACGTTATTTCACGGTATTTATTTTCTGAATTTGCTGCTAATGATTAGTGGCTAGGGAAAATATTGCCTGAATTTATTTGCAAATAATTTCTGAATTACGGCAATTAATTCTGTGTGAATTGCCGAACGTAATTGTACACCCTTTACTCAGGCGTCGCCATGCTTTACGACAGCTTTAGACTTATTCTTCATACCACCGCCACTACGGTTCCTTCGTCTGATTCTGCCATTGATAAGCGCCCCCTTGAGGGAACTCCTGACCAATGGCCAACCACCTCAAACCCCTACCTCGCACCGTCTGGCAGACCGAACAAGCCCGCCTAGTTCTGGCGCCGCATGCCACTTACCGAGCAAGGTAGAGCAACTGTTTAGCGTGCAGGGGCCGCTAGCAGGCGTTGATGCTCACTTTGGTGAGCAATCAGGCCAACCACCGCGGTGCAAGCCTGAGGCTAGCTCAACCCGCCGCCTCAACCAGGAGGAAATTAGCTGGGGGCGCTGGGCCGCTAACAACTGCCTACTAGTTCCCAAGGACTTAGTTGGGCGACCAACCCATAATACTAATCCGCCGGGCGTAGCCGGAGCCTTCCGTGCAACGATGCCGGATGGTAGTAAGGGAAGACTACCGATCCAGCGGGAAGCACCGACTACGCCTGCCCGGACGACCCGAAAGAGTCCATTTCACTATCCCACCATTTCGCTACCACCACTATGCGCTTCAACTTTACTTTCCGCAAAAACAAGCCGACGCCCAACGCGGTGAACCACGAAGGCGCCCCGGCTTACCAGCTGACTCCGGCTTTGGAGCTGTACGCCGCCGTAGCCACGGCCGCGCTCAGCGACCAGTTCTACGAGAAGGCCGATACCCGGCTGCAGCGCCTGCGCGAGCTGGTGGCCCGCAACGAACCACGCTTTGTGGCCCAGCTGGCCGTGTACGCCCGCGAAAAGCTCTACCTGCGCACCGTACCGCTGGTGCTGTGCGTGGAACTGGCCCGGCTGCACCGCGGCGACAACCTCGTGAGCCGCTTGGTGGCCCGCGTGGTGCAGCGCGCCGACGAAATCACGGAGCTGCTGGCTTTTTACGCCATGGCCAACCAGCGTCAGGGTCAGAAAAGACTGAATCGCCTCTCCAAGCAGCTGCAGAAGGGCCTGGCCCTGAGCTTCAACCGCTTCGATGGCTACCAGCTGGCTAAGTACGACCGGGCCGGCCAGGTGCGTCTGCGCGACGCCTTGTTCCTGGTACACCCCACGGCCAAAAGCCCGGAGCAGCAAGCCCTGTTCGACCAGTTGGTGCGCGGCGAACTGCCGACGCCCTACACCTGGGAAACGGAGCTGTCGGCGCTGGGGCAGCAGGCCTTCGCTACCGATGCGGAACGGCAGACGGCCGTTCGGCAGAAGTGGGAAGAGCTGATCAGCAGCGGCAAACTGGGCTACATGGCCCTGCTGCGCAACCTGCGCAACATCCTGGAAGCTGAAGTATCGGCCGCGGCGATGGAGCGCGTGGTGGCAACGCTCACCGATGCCGGCGCGGTGGCGCGCAGCAAGCAGCTGCCGTTCCGCTACCTGGCCGCTTACCGCGAACTGCTGCCGGTGCGCTCGGGTCACGTAGCCCGCGTACTTGCCGCACTCGAAACGGCCATCGGCCACTCGGTGCAGAACTTGCGCGGCTTCGACGCCGAAACGCGCGTGGTGGTGGCCTGCGACGTGTCGGGCTCCATGCAGCAACCGATTTCGGCGCGCAGCAAAGTGCAGTACTACGACATCGGGCTGGTGCTCGGGATGCTGCTGCAAGACCGCTGCGCCAACGTGGTGACCGGCATGTTCGGCGACCGGTGGAAGCGCGTGGCGCTGCCGCAAGGGCAGGTGCTCAGCAACGTGCAGGAGCTCTACCGCCGCGAAGGCGAGGTAGGCTACAGCACCAACGGCCACTTGGTAATTCAGGACCTGACCCGGCACTGCGAGCGGGTGGATAAGGTGATGATCTTTACCGACTGCCAGCTCTGGAACAGCCACAACGACGGCAAAACCCTGGCCGAGGCCTGGAGCCAGTACCGCCGCACCGTGGCGCCGCAGGCCCGCCTGTACCTCTTCGACCTGGCTGGCCACGGTACCGCGCCCGTGGACGTGCGCGCCGAGCACGGCGTGGCGCTCATCGGCGGCTGGTCCGACAAAGTGTTCGACGTGCTTCAGGCGCTGGAGAACGGCGGTTCGGCTCTGACGGAAATCGAGCAAATCGAGTTATAAAATCAGCTGCGGAAACGCAGAAGGGGAACCCGTTACGTGACCATCATTTAGTACTCGATTCACCTTAGCATACTTATCGACTTAAACGATACAAGTGGCTTTTACCTTCTGTGCTTCCCGGCTCAGATCTTCTGCAACCCCCAAGCGGCACGGAGAGGCGGCAATTTGGCCGCCACTCCCCAGGTCCGGAATCCTTCACCCTTATGAACCGCGAACATCGTCAACAACTGGCCCGCCAGACCCTTGCAGCCCTCGAACGGGGCCACTACCAGACCGACAACGGCCGGGCAGTCAACATAGAGGCCTGGCAACACGCTGCCCATCACGGCAGTCTGCTCTACCGGCCGGCGGACGTGGCCGCGCTGGTGCAGGAACTCGTGCCACCCGGCGGGGTGCCGGCGCAGGTGCGCGTGTATCACGCCACCACGCTGGCCGCAGCGGCCGCGCTGAGCCAGCAGTTTGCCCGCGTCGGCTGCTTGAATTTTGCTTCGGCCCGTAACCCGGGCGGCGGCTTTCTGGGCGGCAGTCAGGCGCAGGAAGAAAGCTTGGCGCGGTCGTCGGGGCTGTACCCGTGCATCGCGCAGTTTGAGGAAATGTACAGGCACAACGCCCACCTCAACGGCCTCTACAGCGACTACGCCATTTATTCGCCAGCCGTGCCGGTGCTGCGCAACGACGTCGGCGACTGGCTCGAGGAGCCGTATCGGGTGGACATCATCACCTCGCCGGCCGTCAATGCCGGGGCTTTGCACCGGAACCATCCGGAACTGTTGCCCGAACTGGTGCCCACCATGCAGCGGCGCATTCGGCAAGTGCTTGGCATAGCGGCCCGCCACGGCTGCGAGGCCCTAGTACTAGGTGCCTGGGGTTGCGGCGTGTTCGGCAACGACCCGGCCCAAGTCGCGCAGCTCTTCGCCGAAGCCTTAGCCGAACCAGCTATTCGCGGTCGGTTTAATCGCATCGATTTTGCGGTGTTTGACCCGAAGCCACCTCAAACCGCTTTGCGGGCTTTCAACGAAGCCTTCCACTAACTCTTCACTCTTGTAAAACCTTCATCCGATGAAGCTCACATAATACCAACTGCAGTAGCCCACCAGGCTGCTGTATCGCTCGAAAGCCAACAGGCAAGGTGCCGTAGCGAGGCGTTACTTCGCTTGGTAGAAACTTGTCGGCTGTTTCGGCAGCCACGAGTGGGTTCGACTCCCATCTACGCCTCGCGTCCTGTTGCCCTTGCCGTCGGTATCGAGACAAACGCACAACCCAGCCGGGTGTCGTCGCCTTCACCTACTTCGTGTTATAAGTTCGACTCTTATCACCCGTGCTTCACGCACAACACACACGGGTGTAGCTCAATGGTAGAGCAGAAGTGAGGCACATGTTACCCCGGCTTATTTTTTATGCTTACATCCGGGTGCCGTAGGAGCGCATTCCTTCGCCAGGAACTGGTGCCGCAAGGCGTGCGGGTTGGAGTCCCGCCTCGTGGCCGACCAAGCCTGAGTGGCGAAAATCCCAAGACGCGCCAGTTTAAAGGGCGTTCCGTCTGTTGCCTTGGATGGAGTTACCCGTTGGGTGCCGTAGCTCAAAGCCTTACTTCGATTATGACTCGCCGGGTCGCGGGTTCGAGTCCCGCCTCCTCCACAGAGTTTCCGCAATGGGGGAGTAGCTCAGTTGGTTAGAGCAGGATACGTAGGCTGGGCGCCTGTTGCCCCAACAAATTTTCACTGCTTACCGGATGCCGTAGGAGGGCGTTCCTTCGGTGAGGTCTTACGACCAAGCGGGTTCAACTCCCGCACCTGAACTGATGCGTTAGCAGCAATGCGGGCCAGCAGCTTTAGGTAGATGCCCTCCGCCCATTGCCCTGGTAAGCAGCTAATACCCTGATCAGTGCCGTAGCGCAGCCCTACTTCGCGCTGTTAACGCCCAGGTCGCGGGTTCGAACCCCGCCGGCGCGCCGCAAGGCAAGCCGTAGCTCAGTTGGTAGAGCAGGACTGTGGCTGTGCGTCTGTTGCCTGGTCAGGTTTTGGGCTGAAGAAGGTGTCGTCGGGTAGTCTTACTTCGACTGAAAATCGCCCAATGGGCTACCCACCTGTCACCCTTCTTCAGTTCAGCCCAAACGACCAGATGCCGTAGGGCAGCGTTCCTTCGACCTGTCACGACCTCGGCTTTCGAGCCAGTACGCTGCCCGCTTGTTGCTCCGGTTGTTTGGGAATTTATAACGACCAAACTCCCCTCCTCAGATGAGAAGGGGATGCAGTAGCGCAGCTACCGCTGGGGTGGTTGAAGAGCGTCCGCGCCGTCGGCAACGTCGGTACGAACTTGCCACCATTGCCAACCGCCCCGCCCTTCGAGCACCCTTCCTTCTCTAAGGATGGGAGTTCGTTCTCAACTCATCGTTCATAAAACGCGAACCATCCGTTCGCAAAGACCATTATGGCCAATCAACTACGCGGCAACGACCTTCGTCAACTGGGTTTTCCGGAAGGTCGGGCCATCGGGCTGGCGCTGGCCCAACTGCAGCGCAAACACCTGAAGCGCCTCTCGCATACCGATCAATTGGTTTTGCTGCAGGCGCTCATCAACAACCCCAACAACTTCCTGACTGACCTCGACTGGAGCCACACGGCGGCTGCGCTGCTGCCGCCGCCCAGCCGCCACATTGCCCTCACGGCCCGCAAGGACTACACGCTCTTCGGGGCTGAGCACATCGAGCCGGGTGCCATCCACCAGATGGAAACGGCCATGAAGCTACCCGTAACGGTTGCTGGAGCCCTTATGCCCGACGCCCACCACGGCTACGGCCTACCCATCGGCGGCGTACTGGCTACTGATAACGCGGTAATTCCCTACGCCGTGGGCGTCGACATTGGGTGCCGCATGGCTTTGTCCATCTTCCCGCTGCCGCCCCAGTACCTCACGCAGCGCGTGCAGGAGTTGCGCAACGTGTTGCTGACGACGACCAAGTTCGGCAACCGAGACGTGTTCCGGCACGGGCAGAAGATGGGGCACGAGGTGCTGGAGCGCGACGAATTTCGGGCGATTCCCTTCCTGCGCAACAAGCAGGAAACGGCCGCCGCCCAGATCGGTACTTCCGGCTCCGGCAACCACTTCGTGGAGTTTGGCATCGTGGAAATCACCGACCCGACCAACGAAATGGGCGTGCCCGTGGGCCAGTACCTCGGGCTGCTCTCGCACTCCGGTTCCCGCGGCCTGGGCGCGAGCGTGGCGCAGCACTACACCAAGCTCGCCCGCGAAACCTGCCAGCTGCCTTCGGAAGCCCAGCACCTCGCCTGGCTCACGATGGACTCCGAAGCCGGCCAGGAGTACTGGGCGGCCATGAACCTGGCCGGTGATTACGCTTCGGCCTGCCACCATCAGATTCATCAGCGCGTGGCCAAAGTCCTGGGCGAGCGGCCCCTGGCGAAAGTGGAAAACCACCACAACTTCGCCTGGAAAGAGCGCCTGTCGGACGGCCGCGAGGTAATTGTGCACCGCAAAGGCGCCACGCCGGCCAGCAAGGGTGTACTGGGCGTGATTCCCGGCTCGATGACGGCCCCCGGTTTCATCGTCCGGGGCCGCGGCGTGGCCGAGTCCTTGGCTTCGGCTTCGCACGGGGCCGGGCGACTGATGTCGCGCACCCGGGCCAAGGCCGAGCTGGGCGAAGCGGAAGTGCGCCGGCACCTGCAGGCGCACGGCGTGGAGCTGATCGGTGGAGGCCTCGACGAGGCACCGATGGCCTACAAGGACATCCACACCGTGATGCAGAGCCAGCAGGACCTGGTGGACGTGCTCGGCTCGTTCACGCCCAAAATCGTGCGCATGGACGGCGGGGCGTAAGGCGGCTCCACAAGATAACAGGCCCCGCGGCAGATGCCGCGGGGCCTGTTATCGTTATAGCCGAAGCGAATCTATTCCACCATCAGGCGCTTCGTCACCATACCTTCAGCGGTGCTAATCTGCACCAAGTACATGCCATGGGTTACGCCAGCCAACGAAATCGAGGTCAGCTGCGCGCCGCGGGCGGGCACTTCCTGCTGACGTACTTCCTGGCCGAGCGTGTTGAGCACGCGCACGGTAAATGCTTGTTTGGTGAGTTCGGCGGGCAGCTCTAGGATGGCTTCGCCCTGGGCAGGGTTGGGGTACAGCGACACTTGGCGGGCCAGTGCAGCGGGCAGCGTGGCGGTGGGCAGGCCAGCTTGCGAGAAGGCCGCGAGGCCGCTGATGGCAATACCGCCGCCGATGGGCCCCACCAGGGTAGCCGCCCCGGTGGTCAGGTTCAGGGTGTACAGGTTGTCGTTGGTGCTGGTGCCAGTGCTGGCAGCCATTACGGCTACGTTGGTGGTGTTGTCCATGAACATGTCGAAGTCCACCGAGTTGGTTGTGCGGTTTACCACAATGCCCGAAGCACCTACCGTGTTCAGCGTGCCGTTGTTAGGTGGATCTTGGCGAACGAGCACGTTCAGCGCGTCGTCGTAATTGAAGAGCACGGTGGCGGTGGCGCTGACCACGCTGTTGGTATAGGCCGAAGCCGAAATGCTGGGCGTAGCGGCCGCGTTCGGGTCGCCGGTGGCGTAGGCTAGTGTGCCATCGGTGCCGGCGAGGGTGCCGTCGTTGGGGTTGAGACGCAGGTTAGCGCGGTTGGTGCTCGTGACGCGGATGCGGTCCACCGTGGGGTTGAAGTCGAAGCCGATGCGGTCGGTGGCCGTGCCCAGGTTCAGGGTCAGGGCTGCGCCGATGGTGGTGGTAGCCCCGGTGGTCAGGTTCATGCGGTAGAGCTGCGCCTGTTGGTTGGTGGCATTGTAGCCGAGGCCGTACAGCTGGTTGGTAGCCGGCCGGAAGTCAATGCCGACCAACGCCTGACCCGCCGTGAGGCCGGTGATGGGCATAAGGGTGCGGATAGTGCCCGGCAGGCCCGAGTCGAACGACAACAGATTGGTACCCGATACGGCGTACATCAAACGGCCCGTAAGCGTGGCGGGCACCGAGCGGATAATGGCCACGGCAATGTCAGAAACCATGGTGGTAGCCGTGCCTATTTGCCCTACCGACGTAGCCGCGCCGGTGTTCAGGTTCACCGTGTACAGCGTGGTGCCGGTGGAAGTACCCACCATCGACGCCACCATGTAGGCAGTATTCGTTTGGTTGGTAGCGTTGTAGGCAATGTCGAGGTCGGCGCTCTGCGTGGCGCCGCTCGTTGTCACGCCCAAAGTGCCCACCGTGTTCAATGTGCCATCGTTAGGCGGAATCTGCGTTACGAGGCGGCTGTTCAGCTCGTCGATGTTGTAGAGCGTGGTGCTGCCCGTGCCGATGTAGCTGTTGGTGTAGGCCGAAGCGCCCACGCCCGGCGTCTGCATGGCGTTGGCATCGCCCATGGCATAGGCCAGTTGGCCGTCGGTAGCGGTGAGCGAACCGTCGTTGGGGTTGAGGCGCAGGTTAGCGCGGTTGGTGCTCGTGACGCGGATGCGGTCCACCGTGGGGTTGAAGTCGAAACCGATGCGGTCGGTGGCGCCGCCCAGGTTCAGCGTAAGTGCCATCCCTACGGCTGTGGCTGCTCCGGTGGTTACGTTGAGGCGGTAGAGCTGAGCTTGCTGGTTGGTGGCGTTGTAGCCGAGGGCAAACAGCTCGCCCGTGTTTGGGCGCGAGTCCATACCCACCAGCGTCTGGCCAGCCGTGACGCCCGTAATAGCGTTGGTGGACGTGAGCGTGCCGGGGGCTGAGGCTTGAAAAGCAACCAGATTGGTGCCCGATAAACCATAAATCGTTTGGGCCGTGGCGGGTGCTAAAGCGCCGAGAGCAAGCGCCGAGCCCAGCAGGGCTACACGGCGTAGCTGGGAGCCGAACAAATGATTTGAGGGCCGTAGTAAGGGTGTAAACATGAGTTTATGGAATGAATGGGTAGTTTGACGAAACGACTGACGAGTGACACAAGCTTGCAGCTCTTGTCACTGCTTGTAAGAGCAGGAGCTACGATGTGCTTTACGAGTCGGATTGTCGTTATTGATTAAATCAGCGGTAAAAAATATATCCCCCTTACTATTATCCTGTTACCGCGGAAAAACGCTGGGATGGATTAGTAGCTAGCATCAAATAGCTCACGAATCGGAGGAAATTGTCAAGAGCTACGGGCTAAATGCAACCCGGCCGGGAGCCTGCGCGGTAAACCCCTTACCATCCTTCTCCCACCCGCATCATGGCCAAAAACACCAGCAAACTCCATAGCAAGGACCTGCGCCAGCTCGGCTTCACCG
Organism: Hymenobacter sp. FMD4; assembly: GCF_058932745.1. Taxonomy (NCBI): domain Bacteria; kingdom Pseudomonadati; phylum Bacteroidota; class Cytophagia; order Cytophagales; family Hymenobacteraceae; genus Hymenobacter; species Hymenobacter sp. FMD4. The sequence goes on along the minus strand of NZ_JBZYWH010000027.1, from coordinate 59,022 downwards.
AGGATAAGCACATAAGTCTGGCTCTCGATATTTTGGATCAGCGCGAGTTGCGCAAGCTCGACAAAGGCAGTGCCATGGCACTGCTGCGCGAAATCAAAGAAGACCCTTTCAAATACGTACGCGACCAAACCTGGCGCCCCCTGGCGCAGGAACTGGTGCCGCAACCCGACCGCGACGTCAAGCTCAATCCCAGCATCAAGGACTACCGCCGCTACGGCGACGCCTTCATCGAAGACGGGGCCCGCAAACAGATGGACACTGCCATGCAGCTGCCCGTCACCATCGACGGCGCCCTCATGCCCGATGCCCACCAGGGCTACGGCCTGCCCATTGGCGGCGTGTTGGCCGTCGACAACGCCGTGATTCCTTACGGAGTGGGCATGGACATCGGCTGCCGCATGGCGTTGTCGGTGTTTCCGCTGCCGCCGCGTTACCTGGAGCAGCGGCGCGAGGAGCTGAAGAAGCTGCTGCACAACCACACCCGCTTTGGCAACAAGGAGGTGTTTAAGAACCCTGCCGACGACCCCGTGCTGGAGCGACCCGAATTCAAAGAAATCGGAGTGGTGCGCGGCAAGCACGAGGCGGCCGTAAAACAGCTCGGCTCATCGGGTTCCGGCAACCACTTCGTGGAGTGGGGCATTGTGGATATCACCGCCGAAGACAACGAGCTGAACGTGACACCGGGCCAGTACCTCGGGCTGCTCTCGCACTCTGGCTCGCGCGGACTCGGGGCCGCCATTGCGCAGCATTACACCAAGCTGGCCATGAACAAATGCCCGTTGCCGCCCGAAGCGCGTTACCTCGCCTGGCTTAGCCTCGATACGCAGGAAGGGCAGGAGTATTGGCGCGCCATGAATCTGGCTGGTGACTATGCCTCGGCCTGCCACCGCGACATTCACCGCCGCCTGAGCAAGGCCTTGGGCGAAGACGCACTAGCCAAAGTGGAAAACCACCACAACTTCGCCTGGAAAGAGCGCCTGTCCGACGGTCGCGAGGCCATTGTGCACCGCAAAGGCGCTACGCCCGCCGGGGAAGGCGTGCTCGGCGTAATTCCTGGCTCGATGACGGCGCCGGGCTTTATCGTGCGGGGCCGCGGCGTGGTCGAGTCGCTGCAATCGGCCTCGCACGGGGCCGGGCGGCGGCTTTCGCGCACGCAGGCCAAGCAGCAGGTAACCGAAGGCGAACTGCGGCGGCTGCTGCGCGACCAGGGCGTGGAGCTCATTGGCGGCGGCCTCGACGAAGCCCCGATAGCTTACAAGGACATTCACCAAGTAATGGCCCACCAGCAAGAGCTAGTGGACGTGCTGGGCTCGTTTACACCCCGCATCGTGCGCATGGACGCCGGCGGCGCGGGCAAAAGCAAGTACGGCGGCGAGTAGCTGGCATCGAAGCTGAAAAGGCAGATTCTTTTCTCATCGTTTAAAACGAACAAGCCCGAACCAGTTGGTCCGGGCTTGTTCGTTTTGACATTGTAAGCAGCTACGTCTTAAGCCTTCCGGCGTCGTTTGCGCAAGCGGCTCAGTGCATAGGCGCCGCCTGCTGCCAGTAGCAAGGAAGCTCCTCCATCAATGGGAACCTCGGTAGGCGTGGTAGGAGTGCCCGGGGTGGGCCCACCGGTGCCTGGGCCTTGGGCCTGAGCAGGCAGTGCGAAGTAGCATAAGCTACCGACCAGTAGCAGGGCAAGGGCCAAAAAGGATTTTTGCATGAGATGTCAACTGTAAAATGAACCCGGGCACCAACTGCGGCAGCCGATGCCCGGGCAATGCCTTATTCCACCACCAGTCGCTTGGTGACGATGCCTTCCGGCGTGCTCACGCGCACCGAGTACACACCGCGGGCCACGCCCGTCAGCGGCAGCACCAGCGGCTCGGCGCCGCGGGCGGCGGGCAGCGTGCGCTGCAGCACCTGCTGGCCCAAGGCATTGATTACGGATACTTCCATAGCCTTGCCAGCCAGCGAAGCGGGCAGGCTCAGGGCCACCGTGCCGCGGGCCGGGTTGGGATACAGGCCGACTTGCTGGGCCAGCTGCACCGGGGCGTTAGCCAGCACCCGGTTCGGAGTAAAGACGAGCGTGAAACGGCCGGTGGCCGGCGCGGTGCTGGCCAGGGTGAAGGTGTACGAGGGCTGCTGCTGCAGGTCTACCACAGTGCCGGTCTGCGCGTCGCGCAGGTAGGCGTAGGTGCCGGCGGGCAGGTTCAGCAGCTCGGTGGCGCGCAGCGTGTGCGGACCGGCTTGCACAGCTTGCACGTGCAGGGCCACCACGCGGTCGGCGGCGCCCAGCGGGGGCAACGCATTCACCGACAGGTTGGTGGTGGCGTTCAGCGCCGAGGCCAGCACGGGGGTGCCGCCGGCCAGCAGCTTGTAGGCGTCCATGCTCGCATCGAAGCCGGCGGTGGCGCCGGGCTCCAGGTACACCACGGTTTCATCGGCCGAGCCGGTGGCGCCGCGCAAGTCCAGGCGCACCAGCGGGCCGGTGATGGCCGAATTACGCTGGAACACGGGGCTGGCGTAAGTGGTCAGGCGGGCGGCGTTGGTGAAGGAGAGCTGCGGAATCACCGTGGCCGGGGAGTTGCTCACCCGCACGAAGAAGCCCTGGCCCACGGCCAGCTGGTCGGTGCCGCCGTTGGTGCCGGTGCCGTTGGCCACGTAGCTGGAGTAGGTACCAGCGTACTGGCCGGTGGAGCGGTACACGTACACGGCGGCGTCCACGTTGGTGCGGCCCACCAGGTCCCAGTCGATGGGCGAGGGGTAGGGGTTGCCGAGCAGGTGCCAGCCCGATTCGGTCTGCGTGCCGCGCGTCAGGCCACCGACGGTGATAGGCCCGTTGTTCAGGGTGCCCACGAAGTCCACTGTCTGCGAGGCCGGGATGTTCACCGTGTAGCCGCGGCCCACCACCAGCGGGTCGGCCAGAGACGAGGGGGAGAAGTAGCCGCGGTCGAAGTCCTGCGGGAAGGGGTTGCCGCTGCTCGTCACGCGCTGCTCGTTGTAGCCGAACACGGTGGGGAAGGGCGTCACCAGGGTGGGCGTGGGCGAGGTGTTGTAGGCTGGGTTCACTACCGGGGTGTAGCCCGGCGTGGCCAGGTCGCCCACGTTTGAGCCGCTTACCGGCGACGAGTAGTGGCGGTAGCCCGGGCCGCCATTGCTGCCCCCATCGATGGCGCGTTGCACGGTGGCAGTGCCGGTGACGGCGCCGTTGGCATTCACCACGTGCGCGGTGCCCGTGGCGTTGGAAAGCAGCGTCAGGTTGCCGTTCGAGGCCAGGTTACCGTTGAGCAGCAGCACGCGTTGCACCTGCACCGGAGCCGCGGCCGTTACACCAGCTGGGCCGGCCGTCAGGTTGTTAAAGAAAGTAGTAGTACCGCTGATGGTCTGAGCAGCCGAACCGTTGAAGGCAATGGTGCCCGTGCCGGTGCCCAGGGTAGTGCCACCGTTGTTGGTAAAGCTGCCGTTTACCGTCAGCGTGCCGCCGTTGGCCGTGGTCAGCGTAGCGCCGCTGGCCAGCGTCACGTTGTTGGCTTGCTGGCCGTTACTCACCACCGGGTCGTTCGCTACGTTCGGGATGGTCACGTTATCCGTGGCCATGGGCACCTGCGGCGGCAGCCAGTTAGCGGCCGTGCCCCAATCGGTGCTCACGGCGCCAGTCCACGTCAGGCCAGCCGTGATAACCGGGCCGGGCGTTAGGAAAGCGGCCAGACCGGTCAGGTTGGAGCCGTTGCCGATGCGGCCCACCGGGTTGGCGGCGCCCGAAGTCAGGTCGATGGTGTAGAGGTTGTCAGCCGTGCTACCCGTAGGCGCTGCTACCAAGAAGGCCGTATTTACGGGCACGGCCGGATTGGTCAGGTCGGAATACACGTCGAAGTCCACGCCGGCTGTCACTGCAATGCCAGTGCTGCCTTGGTCCACGTAGGTGCCAGCATTGGCATCGGTGGAGCGCAGCAGCACGTTGCGAGCCTGGTCGTAGCCAAATAGGGTAGTCCCCGTGTTGGCGTTGTTGTCGTTGTTGATGTAGGCCACAGCCGACAGCGCCGGGGCACCGGCGGGGTTGCTCAGCGTGCCATCGGTGATGAAGGTGCCGTCGGCCGGGTTCATGCGCAGGTTGGCCTGGTTGGTAGCCGACGTGATGCGGATGCGGTCCGGCACGGGGTTGAAGTCGAAGCCGATGCCAGCAGCGCTGGCGCCTAGCGGCATCGCCTGCACCCCACCCACGGCCGATAGGGCGCCAGTGGTCAGGTTCAAGGTATACAGCTGGCCCTGCTGGGCAGCGGCATCGTAGCCCAGGGCGTACAGCTCACCGGTGGCGGGGCGGAAGTCAGTGCCCACCAGCACCTGGGTGCCTTGCAGGCCGGTGATGTTCACCGCCGTGCGAATAACGCCGGGGTTGCCGGAGTCAAACGATACCAGATTGCCGCCGGCCACGCCGTACAGCAAACGCCCGGTGAGGGCAGCCGTGGCGTTGGGCCCGTTCAGGAAGGCGGCTACATCGCGCACCGGAATACCCAGGCCGATGGTGCCCACCAAAGAGGGGTTGCCGGAGCCCAAATCCAGGGTGTACAAGTTGCTGTTGGCCTGTCCGCCGGGGTTAGCCGTTAGGAAAGCGCGGTTCAGCGAAGCGCCGCTGTCGAAGTAAATATCCAGGTCAACGAGGGCGTTGGCTGGATTCAGCGTCAGCCCCGTGGTGTTGCCCACGGTGTTGAGCGTGCCAGCATTCGGCGGATTTTGGATTGCCAGAATGCTCAGCGCTTCATCGATGTCAAAAAGCGTGGTGCTGGTGCTGCCCGGGTAGCTGTTGGTGTAGCCCACCGCGCCGATGCGCGGCGTGGCTCCGGCATTCGGGTCGCCGGCGGCGTAGGTGAGCTGGCCGTCGGTGGCGGCCAGGGCGCCGTTGTTGGGATTGAGGCGGTAGTCGGCCCGGTTCGTGCTGACGACGCGGATGCGGTCTACCGTGGGGTTAAAATCGAAGCCGATGTTATCGGAAGCGCCGCCCAGCTCCAGCCGGATAGCCGCCCCAATGGCCGTGGCCGCGCCCGTCGCTGGGTCGATGACGTAAAGCTGCGTGTTGGGGCCAGCTGTGGTAGCATCGTAGCCCATGCCGATGAGCTGCCCGGTGTTCGGCCGGAAGTCGGTGCCCACGATGCTCTGGCCTGCCGTTACGCCGGTCAGCGGTACGGCGCTGTTGATGAAGTTCGGCGTGCCCGAGTAAAACGAGAGCAGCGTGTTGTTGGTGTTCAGCGCGTAAAGCAACTGCCCGCTCGAAGCCGGCGTCGTGCGGTCGATGCGCACGGCAATATCAGTGATGCCCACGCCCGTGCCGGTAATCGCGCCGGAAAAGGTGGTAGCACCTGTCGTCAGGTTGAGGCGGTAGAGCAGCGAAATGAAGTTGCCGCTGCCATCTACTTGGTTTACGTTCAGGTAAGCGTTTTCAGCACCAGGCGACACAGTGAAGATGTCCAGATCAGTGCTAGCACCCGGGGCGTTGATGGGGGTGGCGTTGCCACCAGCCATGGGGTTCAGCGCAGCCACGGTGCTGAGCGTACCGGCGTTGGGCGAATCGGAGCGCAGCAGCAGGGAGCGTTGCTCGTCCACGTAATATAGCGTGGTCGACGCGGTTCCAATGTAGGAATTGGTGTACCCGGCTGCGCCCACGAAGGGGTTTTGGCCTGCGTTGGGGTCGCCGGCAGCGAAGGCCAGCGCGCCATCCGGAGCAGCTATAGCGCCGTTGTTGGGGTTGAGGCGGTAGTTGGTGTCGTTGGTGCTAACCACCCGAATGCGGTCTACCGTCGGGTTGAAGTCGAAGCCAATGCGCTCGGTAGCGCCGCCCAACTCTAGGCGTACCGCGGCAGCCCCAACGGGCGTAGCCACAGCCGTAGTTTGGTTGAGCACGTACAGGCGGGCGTTGGGGCCAGCCGTAGTGGCGTCGTAGCCCAGGGCAAACAGCTCGCCGGTAGCCGGCCGGAAATCCAGCCCTACCAACGTTTGCCCCGGCGTGATGCCAGTAATGGCCATGCGCGTCTGCGATGTAGCTGGCGCCGCTATGTTCACGGAGGTAAGATCGGTGCCAGAAAGGCCAAAGACTACTTGCGCATCGGCGGGGTTAGCGGCCAGCAATAAGCCCAGCAGCCCTGCCGACAGCACGGCGCGCCGGGTTCGGGAAACACAATTCAGCGGGGACCAAAGTAGGGGTGTAGGCATAAGCGACTAAATGGTAAATGAAGTGAGGAAACGGGGCTGGTAGTCTAGCCCGTCGGAAGGCAACAGCAAGACATACGGAAACGTAATCCAGATCGGATTGCATTATTCAATTAAATTGCTGTTAATAATAAAAGAATCGTCTAATCTGCTTTTCAGGTACTTGAATCAGTTACCAAAGGCTACGAAGCTGGCTTACGGTTATAGCAACAGCTCAGCGCACAAGGGCGACAGGTACTTGCAAACTTGCACCAGGGAAAGAGCTATTGGAAAGAAAACCAGAGAGCTGCACAACTGACTTAAGCCTGCGGATTAGCCGTAGCTAATGCTAGTCTTGAGCTACGCCGCAGCGCCGCCCCATTGCGCGTCGCATCGTTGCTGACGTTGTTAATCTAAATCGTTAACTGTCCCCGTTGGTAGCAGCAGTGGCAAAAGCTTTCCTACTAATGAATCAATTCTTTACCTTGCCAGTACAAGCTACGTGCAGGGGCGCCGGGCCTTTCTGCATGGAGCATATTATTAGTTTAACTCTTGTTGCTCATGCTACGCGCTGATTTTTCAGCGTGCAGCTGACGCGTTGTGTATTCATGCCGTTGACTCCTGAACACCAACCCAGCTACGAACGCCTGCAGACCGCCGTCGATGCGGCAGGGGTAGGTACCTGGGACTTGAACCCCCTCACGGGGGAATTAATCTGGTCGAGCCGCTGCAAGGAGCTTTTCGGCTTGGCGCCTACGGATGAGGTCACGTATGAGCGCTTCTGGGAAGCGCTGCACCCCGACGACCGGCCCCGCTTGGAAGCAGCCGTGCAACAGGCCCTAGACCCCACAGGCCAAGGCATCTACGACGAGGAATACCGCACCTTGGGGCTGCGCGCCGACAAGCCGCTGCGGTGGCTGCGCGCCACCGGGCGGGCCTTCTTCAATGACCAGCAGCGTGCCGTACGCTTTATTGGCACCGTTGCAGATATTACGGCCCAGCGCCTGCGCCACCTGCAACTGCAGCGCCTCCACGACTCGCCCCTTATTGGCGTCGTGTACTGGGACCTGGACAAGCCAGAGGTGGTGGAGGCCAATGGAGAGTACCTGCGCATCGTGGGCTACAAGGCAAAGGATTTGGCGGCGGGCAAGATTAACTGGGTCGAAATGACCCCGCCCGAGTACCAAGACGCCGACAGGCAGGCCAAAGAAGAGCTGCGTCGTTACGGCCAGCACCGGCCGTACAGCAAGGAATACATTCGGGCCGATGGCAGCCGAGTGCCGGTGCTGCTGGGCGGGGCGTTGGTCGAGCCAGGCTCGGGACTCGGTATTTCGTACTGCCTGGATCTATCGGTGCAGCGTGAGGCGCAGCGGCGCAGCGACGCCCGTGAGCGGGAGTTTCGCTTCTTGGCCGATACCATCCCCCAGATGGTGTGGACCTCCGACGTTTCCGGTAGCAATACCTACCTCAATCAGCGCTGGACGCAATACACCGGCCTCAGCCTTGATGAAAGCCTCGGCAGTTATGCCTGGCAAGCCGTGCTGCACCCAGCCGACCAAGCCGCCAGCCTGGAGCGGTGGCGACGCAGCCTGCGCACTGGGGAGCGGTTTGAGACGGAGTACCGCATCAAATCCCGCACCGGAGAATACCGGTGGTTTCTGGGGCAGGCCGAACCGCTGAAAAGTGCCTCTGGCCAAGTCGTAGAGTGGTTTGGTTCGTGTACCGACATTCATGAGCGGAAACAAAGTCAGGAAACCCTGCGGGCTAGCGAGGAGCGCTACCGCCTGACGGCCCTGGCCACCAACGATGCGTTGTGGGACTGGGACTTGGTCACCGATACCCTTACCTGGACGTCCGCCATCGAAAGGGTGTTTGGGCACGAAGCGCACCAAGTCCAAAACAACATTCACTGGTGGAGCGAGAACATCCACCCCGACGACGCGCAGCGCGTGCTCGAAGGAATACACGCCGCCATAAACAACGGCGCTGCAGGCTGGCATGATGAATACCGCTTCCGGCGAGCCGACGGCGCCTACGCGTTTGTGAGCGACTGTGGCCGCATCGTCCTCGATGAAAACAGTAAGGCGGTGCGCATGATCGGGGCCATGAAAGATGTAAGTCAGCAGCGTCAGGCCGAAGCTGCCTTGCATCGGTTCCAGGCCGCATTTATCGCCCTCGCAGATACTTTGCCGCAGCTGGTTTGGCTGGCCACCCCCACCGGGGAGGTGTATTGGTGCAACCAAGCCTGGATCCGCTACACCGGCGCCGATCCTGCGCAGCTTCACAATCAAGGCTGGTTGCCTTTATTGCTCCCGGAGCAGCAGTCCCACGTGCAGCAGAGCTGGCCAGCCAGCCAGCACGCCGCCCAGCCCTACACCGAGACGCTCAGCCTGCGCAATACCGATGGGCAGTACCACTGCTTTCGGGCGCATATCAAACCCCTGCACGACGAGTACGGCCAGCTTCAACACTGGCTTGCAACTTTCTCAGCTGTGTAAGAAGGTTAGGGTCCACGAACAGCCGGGGCCCTCACTCCGGCTGTTCGTGGACCCTAGCATGGGCCTGTTGGTCAGGTGAATCTGGATTTATACAATTGTACGCTAAGCCTTACTATGTCTATCAAGCGCTCCGCTACCGCCCTGTGGCACGGCCGTGGTACCGACGGCTCCGGCCAAGTGACGACCACCAGTACCGTGCTGCAGGAAACGCAATTCAGCTACCATTCCCGCTTTGAAGAAGGCATTGGCACCAACCCGGAAGAGCTAATGGCCGCCGCTCACGCTAGTTGCTTTGCCATGAAGCTGGCTTTCAACCTACAAACTGCGGGGTTTACGCCTGAGTACATTACCGCCCGTTGCGAAGTGGTACTTACCGATGGCTGCATTACTGAATCCAACATAACGGTGGATGCGGCCGTGCCCAAGCTGGCAACCGAGACGTTTTTGGAAATGGTGAGTGATGCCCGGCAAAATTGTCCGATTTCCAAGGTGTTGCGGGCAGATATCAAATGCGCCGCTACACTAGCCTGACGCGCGCGGCGCCGCCATCGGGGCGTGCTTTGCCATGCGTCGTAACAGTCTCTTTACCATGTTATGTGGCCTAATCGCATCAGCGTCGCTGTTAGGGAATTGAGCAAGCCGTGTACCGTCACGTTTCTTGCCGTATCAATGACCTATCTGGTGTGGGATGAAGGGAAAGGCGCCGCTGAGCTATTTCCAGAAGCTATGCGAGCTGATGTGCATACGCGCTATCGGGAACTGTCCTCGGCGGCCGACGTCATGCCATGGCTTATCTCTTCAGGCCGTTGAGCAGAAGCGTGAGGGTATAAGTCATCTTTTCCTGCACCGGGGCATAGTCCACTTCGTGGGCAAAGCGGGTGCGGGAGCGTTGCACAGCCTCTTGCTTGATCCCGTCGGCTACTGTCAGGAGCGCATCGGCGGCGCGCTCAGGCTGCATTTTTAAGAACTCACGATCCTCCATGCCTTCCTGCAGCAACTGTCCCAAAAACGTCAGTTCCTGTTCGCGTACTGCTTGGTACACGTCGTCGAACATGGGTTCCAAACGCTGCAGGCTCTCGATGCTGAGTTGGTGCAAATTCAGCACTTGGCGGTAATAATCGAGGCGACCGGTCAGGTAAGCTAGAATTTTATCGGTCGAACGGGTAAGCGGCTGCACCTGCTCTTGCAACGCCTCAAGGTAGCGCTCAGCCTCACGCAACACCACCTGGATGAAGAGGTCTTCCTTGTTCTTGTAGTAATAGTACAAGGACGCCTTATTCAGCCGGGCTACGTCGCCAATGTCCTGCAGCGTGGTCTTTTCGTAGCCAAAGCGGCTGAAGCATTGAGTAGCCGCCCGCAGAATATTTTCGCGCTTGTCATCCCTCTTGGCAGTCATAGTGGGCAAATGTAAAACTACTCTTGACTTTTCAAACGTATTGACATAACGTTTGAAAAGTCAAAATATAAGATGCGAGCGTAGTTCAATAATTTATAGTACAGTAGTTCGATGGCCGGGAAAAGCAACGGGCTACCCCGGCTTTCAGAGAAACCGGGGTAGCCCGTTGTCGGGGGTAATTGTACTAATTGCCTAATAGTTCGCGACTGACCTCCATGCTTACTGCGTCTCCAAGGCGGATGATGCCGCCCTGGACGATGCGGGCTGTAAGGCCCCCGTGGCCGCGCATGGCGTTGTAGCCGCCGGCGCCTAACTCTTCTTCCATGCGGGAGCAGGGGTGGCATTCGCCGGTAACTTCCAGAATTACCTCCTCGCCAATGCGCACGCGCTGGTTTTTAAGCGCCAGCAGATTTATACCACTCACAACAAGGTTGCGCCGTAGCTGGCCGGGGTCGATGGGCACCTGCAAGCCCAAAAAGCCAGCGACGGCGTTAAGGTGTTCGTGCTGGATAAGCGTTATCTGGCGTTTGCCGCCTGGCCGCGGGCGGGCGTGGTCACCGGCCAGATGGGCATCGGTTAGGGCCTCGACCTGAGGCAGCGCGAGCAGCGGCTGGCGCCGCGCCGGGCGCACCCCAATCCATTCCACGCGGCCCGTCTGCGGCAGGGTAGCCAACAGCCGCGCCACTAAGGATTTGTCGTCGCCGAAAAAAGGAAAAGCCATGCGCAGAAGGAGCCGATTGAAGAACCTTGTACGCTGCCGGGGCTATTCGTGGCTGTCGCCTGCCTTGTCGTCGTGGCCGCTGTCGCCGTCGATACCACGAATTTCGGGATGATTGATCTGCCCGCCTTCGAGGCCAGCGTGAGCCATCAGGCCGAAGCTTACGGCCGCTCCCAACAGAGTCAGCCGGCTCAGCATGGCGGTGCGGGAGTTGTTGCGTAGCGCCAGCGTAACCAGGGCCAGCGCCCCCGTGGCCTCCAGTACCCAAAAGGCCAGCTCGGCGGCTTCTTCGTGCTCATGAATCAGCTCATGCGTCACGCCCGGACGGTCTTCCACCAATTCCTCCGCACCTTCGCCTGTTAGCTGCACCGGAATACACAACAACGCCGACACCAACATGGCTACCAGCCCGGCACGGGTGAGTACTGCCTGGCGCTGCAGCACACCCGCTGCCAGCAGCATAACGCCACAAAGAGAGCCAAGAATAGGAAAGTGGTTAAGCAGCAGATGGAGGTGCGCTTCGTTCATAATAACTGCGGGCAGAAGAGTAAAAGGAATCCGAAATGTAGCGCGGAAAAACGGCATTCCGCAGCGGAAAGCCCTCAACTATCTACTAGCCGGGCAACTACAAACGGCGCTGCAGCGAAGGCTCCAACGGGCATTATTTTCATCGCACCTAGCACCGCGGCTGCCTGAACAGTCATGTGACTCTCGGAGTAGTCAAAAAAACCAGCTGTTTGAGCTCCGTAATCAGTGCTGGCCAAAGCCCTCAGCAGGATTCGCGCTGAGGAAGAACGCCTTCAGAATTAGCCCGCCCAGGGAATGGACCTGGAGACAACGCAAAAGGCACGGCAAGCCGTTGGATCAATCACAATGCCCTGGAGTAGCTCCGAACTAATGAGATGTTCTTCGGGGTAGGGGCACGGGTGGTAGGCTGACATGGCGGCTAAAGAAAGAAGCCTGCCCCAACCTCGGCTGCCCGCCCGGCGTAAGCCTTTGGATAGTCGCCATAGCGGTTATCTAACCAGTGTGGCGCCCCAATATCCCAATATTGACTCCCAATCTTTCTGACTTACATGGCAACCAAAACCACTAACAAAGCTGCTTCCTCGACGAAAAGCGCAGACAGCAAAGCATCCAAGGGCCGTACCACGGCCGCCCGCGGCCGCGCTACTGAAGCCAACGCAACCCACGACGATATCGACTCGCCAAATAGCCTAGCCAAAAACGAAACCGACACCCTGCAGCCCGTATTGAACCAGCAGGAGAACTCGCCGCGGGTGTTGCAGCGCTATGGCACGGTAGCGCAACGCCTGCCCATCGGCTTGGCCGAAAACGTGCGGCAATCCAGCGTGGACGCGCTAAACCAGCTGCTGGCCGATACCATCACCATCCGCGACCTGTACAAGAAGCACCACTGGCAGGTGGTTGGCCCGACGTTTTACCAGCTACACCTGCTCTACGACAAGCACTACGAGGAGCAAAGCGCCTTGGTCGACGACATTGCTGAACGCATTCAGATTCTAGGCGGTATTGCCCTGGCTATGGCCCCGGATATAGCCGAAGCTACTTCCATCCCACGCCCGCCCCGCGACCGGGAAGAAGCCCCAATACAGGTGTCGCGCCTGCTGGAAGCGCACGAAATTATTCTGAAGGAATGCCATGAGTTTGCGGATATAGCTGACTCTCTGGGCGATGATGGCACCAATGATTTGATTGTAAGCCAAGTTATCCGCACCAATGAATTGCAGGTGTGGTTCCTGTCGGAGCACATCGTGGATACTCCGCTGGCCCGCTCATAAGCCGCCCCAAACCAGATAGCCACGGCCGCTTCCGAAAACTCGGGAGCGGCCGTGGCTATTTAGCAGTTGAGTAACCGGAAGTTCTTTTGCAAAGCCCTGCATTACCGATAATGTAAAGGAGGCTCACGTCTGAGATAGGCAGAGGATACGAAGAAATTTATTGCCTGATTGCCTTAGCACTACGGTTTATCTGCGGGAAAACATCGGCGGTTACTTGCGCCAATACAAGTCAACTACTACTTTTGTCGCCACTTCGCCACCCTCGAATGGCGAAGCGGACGCCGACAACGCGTCGATTTATCGTGTTCTGCGCACGTGGTGAAATTGGTAGACACGCCATCTTGAGGGGGTGGTGCCTTCGGGTGTGGGAGTTCGACTCTCCCCGTGCGCACAGAAACAAGAGCGGCCCGCTTTCCTAGGAAGGCGGGCCGCTCTTGTTTTTCGGGTGGTGGTGCTTAGCGCTACGCCCGCTCAAACGGGTTGGCAGGAACCACCAGCACTACTTTTTCACGCTCTACTATCACCTGACCTGCTGCGGCTCCGCGAGGCTTGCGCACAAATTTCTTGGGGGTTACGGTCACCGGACAAAGCGAATCGTTTTGGCGACGCGAGTACCAGGCCGCTAGTTGGGCGGCTCGCTCCACCACGGGGCCAGGCACTGCTTGGCCCGGTCGCTGCCTGATAACGACGTGCGAACCAGTTACATCTTTGGCGTGCAGCCATAGATCGTCTTTGTGGGCATAACGCTGAGTGAGCAGATCGTTGTTTTGGGCATTGCGGCCCACCAGAATGGTGAATCCGCTGTCCTCAAATACTTTAAAGGGAAGCTCAGTGGCCGCTTTGCTTTGTATTGTAGGGTCGAGGCCGTGTTGCTTGCGCCAGGCGCGAAGGCTACGCAGGTCTGGCTGCGTAGGCAGCTCTTCCAGGCGCTCCAGGCACCATAAGGCTTCGGTTTCGCGCTTATCGGCCCGCTCAGTGAGTTGCTGGGTTTCGATCTGCTGGTTTTTGGCCTTGCGGTACAGGTTCTGAGCCGTGCGCTGAGGTGTTTCGCTGGGCTTGAGCTTGATGATTCGGGGCTGGTCGTCGCGGTAAAAATCCAGCAGCTCTACCTGCGCAGCACCCGCCGGAATCTGGTGTAGGTTGGCCATGATCAGGTCGGCGGTTTGGCGGTAGCTGGCTTCGTGCTCCAGGGCGTGAAGCCGCCGCCGAGCCATACTGGCGCTAGTAGTGGCTTCGTCGGCACGCTTCTCGAGTAGCTGCTGCAGCTGGCGCAATTCACTTTCGTAGGCCCCGCGCCCTAGTAGCAGCGGCACAAAAGTGCGTAACGCCCCGATTGGGTCGGCTGGGAGCGTCTTTTCTACCTCCCCCAGCGGTAGCAAGCTCAGGCGCGTGCGGCCTTCCAGGCTGATAATGTAGAGAGCTTTTGGCTGCGTTAGTGCCCCGAGCAGCTCCTGCAGTAGCGCTATGCGCTCGGGTTGGGTGGCAATATCATAGCCGCGGTTGCGGAGCCACTGCCGCGGCACTTCGCCGAGGGTGGGGTAGAGCCGGGCCGGATCGGGATGGGCGGCTACTTCAGCGGTGCTGGGCGAGGGGTAAATGGGTGCATGCAACAGCGAGGCATCGGTGGTTACGCGCTGCTGGAAAAGCTGAGCCGGGGCATCGGGGGACGGATAAAATACACCATTGGGCCGCGGGCCAAAGAGCTTTAAAAGCAACACGCCACCATCAGCGAAATGCAGCTGCAACACCCGGTCGTTTGGGGTAGCATCTACACGTGCTATCGTACGGCCCAGCATATCAGGTAGTAGATCTACAGAATTTTGGCGGGCGCGGTGGAAGCTTTCCGGCAGGGAAAGCAAGGGCTGCGTACCGGCCAAGTGCGCTTTCAGCCAAAACTCCGCGGTGCCATTTGTCAAACCGACTACCAACTCATCCTTTTCCTGCGAAAAGCACGCCGCCACGCGGTATCCTGATAAAGCTTTCGACAGGGCCGGAGCTAGCAGACGCAGGAAGTAATAGTTGTTGTGCATGTCGTGAAGCAGACTTAGGTGCTTGCGGTTTCGTACAGCTCCAGCGGGAGTTGATCCGGGTCAAAGAAAAAAGTGAAACGGCGACCGGTGAATTCATCCACGGGCTTGCCTTGAAGGTTGACCTGTCATATCATCTTCTGCCTTTTGCTGCAGGGTACTCAAAAACAGGAATGGGTCAGAGGCATGATGCAGCGTAGATCACCCTAGCTATATGTGCCGTATAAGCCCAAGCGCTTGTCAGCTGCTTAAGGCAGCCTGCATCAAGCCTGCACTGATCGGCTCTTTACACCTCCACGCGTAGCCCGTCATATGCTAGCCGCACGTGCGGCGGCAGCGTGGCTTCTACCTCGCGGTGCTTCCCCAGCAGGTGACTGATGTGCGTCAAATATGCTTGCTTAGGCTGCACGTCCTCAATGACTTCCAGGGCCTCAGCTAAATTGAAATGTGAGATGTGCGGCTCGTGGCGCAAAGCATTCAACACCAGTACGTCAGAGCCGCGCAACTGGTCACGCGATATAGCCGAGAGGTAGTTGGCATCGGTGACGTAGGAGAAGCGGCCTACGCGGAAGCCGAGCACCGGTAGCTTGTAGTGCAGCGCGCGGATGGGCTGAAATTCTATTCCTTCAACCTCAAAAGCATCAGTGTCACTGAGAATGGGAACGGTCTGAACCTGGGGTATGCCAGGGTATTTTTGCTCCGCAAAAATGTACGCGTATTCGCGTTTGAGCTGATCAAGCACCCGCTGCTCGGCATACACCGGCATGTCTTGGCGCTGCTTGAAATTGTAGGCCCGGATGTCGTCCATGCCGGCCGTGTGGTCCTTGTGCTCATGGGTGAACACCAAGGCATCGAGGCGGTCAATATTGGCGCGCAACACTTGCTGCCGAAAGTCCGGCCCTGAGTCGATGATAATGCTGCGGCCCTGCACCTGCAGGTGCACCGACACGCGCAGGCGCTTGTCGCGAAAATCCACCGAACGGCACACTTCGCAATGGCAGCCAATAACTGGAACGCCCTGCGAAGTACCCGAGCCGAGGAAAGTGACTTGCATTTATCTAGAAGTTAGAGTTGAGAAGTTAGAAGTGAGAAAAGAGGGGCCAGCAGGTCGCTAAACAAAGTCTCAGTTCTCACTTCTCAGCTCTCACTTCTACACCTTAGCCGATATGCTGCTTTACGGTGCGCACCAGCGCGTCGAAGTCCAGCGGTTTGGGCAGGTAATCGGTTATGCCGGCTTCGCGGAAATCGTCCATCGAATAGTTGTTGGCATTGCCGGTAATGGCGATGATGGGTACCAGGCGAATTTTATCCTCTTGGTGTTGGCGAACCTCGCGGGCCACCGTCATGCCGTCTTTCACCGGAATGTTGATGTCGAGCAAAATGCAGTCGATAGGTTGCGCTTCGAGCTGTTTCATCACCTCACCGCCGTTTTTGGCCGATACAATGCGGTATTTCTGCAACTCCAGGATCTTCTTGGTCAAATTCAGAATCACGGAGCTGTCCTCCGCAATCAGAATGGTTTTTGAGTCGGACATGACTGACAGCTAGGTTTTTTGGAGGATTGGAGGTAGGAGCGGTACGCGTGAAAAGCTTATTAGGAGGTGCTGGTTTGGGCTGGATACTCCGCTAGGAATTGTGCGAAGTAATGCAAAAGCACCTGAAAATCCTGCACGGTACTATCCGTACGGCCCTGCTTGAGGTCATGTTCCAAGTGTTTGGCTTGTTCGGCCAGCCGCGTCAGGCCTAAGGTGAAGCCCGTGCCTTTGAGCTGGTGCAGATGCGGCAAAATTTCCGCGTACTGACCGGCGTCCACCAGTGCTTTAGCCTCGTCCAGCAGCGGCCCGGCCTCGTGCTCAAAATCGGCGTACAGGCCCGAGGCGAAGTCGGCGCCACCGAGCTGGCGCAGTTGCTCCAAGGTTTCCTGATCGATGATGGGCCGATGGTCGTTGTCCTCTACAGGCAATAGGGCTGGAGAGGTTTCGGTGGCCGATGCACCGGCAGTAGGCTGCTCTTCCGGTTTTGGAGCGGCCGGAATCGGAATGCCCTGGGGGCGCCAGCGGCTCAATACTTCGAAGAGGTCTTGGCTTTTTACCGGCTTGGGCACATAGTCGTCCATGCCTTGCTGCACAAAACGCTCGGCATCTTCCTTCATGGAATACGCCGTCATGGCTACCACGGGCGGGCAGCTGGGACCCAGCCGGCGCCGGATTTCGCGCATAGCCGTGACGCCATCCATCTCGGGCATTTGGATGTCCATAAAGATGATGTCGTAACGCAGGCCACTGGTAGCTAGTCCAATGGCTTCGAATCCGTCGCCGGCTACATCGGTGCGGCAGCCTAGCTTATCGAGCAGGCGCACGGCTACTTTCTGGTTGATGGGGTTGTCGTCGACGAGCAGCACACGCGGAGCCTGTTCAAAGCGCATTACTTCGGCGCTGCTCCGGTCGCGCGAGGCCTGCCGCTCCTGCAGGATTTCCTCCTCGTTGGTGGCCACGCGGCAGCGGATGGTAAACCAGAACGTGGCCCCTTCACCCGCCACCGAATCTACCCCGATGCTGCCGCCCATCAGTTCCGCCAATTGCTTGCTGATGGCTAAGCCCAAACCCGTGCCGCCAAAGGATTTGGTAGGCGTGGTATCCAGTTGGGTGAAGTTGGTGAAGAGCAGCTTGGCATTTTCGGGCGAGATGCCGATGCCGGAATCCTGTACCTCGAAGCGCAGCGTATGCTCCACGCCATCGGTGAAAGTGGAAGTAGCGCGCAGCTTCACGCTGCCCTGCTGCGTGAACTTGATGGCATTGGAGGTGAGGTTACTGAGCACCTGCAGCATGCGCATTTCATCGGTAACGATGAAGCGCGGCGTGTGCGGGGTAATCTCGTAAGTAAAGTCCAGGTGCTTCTGCAGTGCCCGGTTGGCAAAGAGCGAGTGGATCTTTTCCAGGGTATAGTGCAGATCCATGCCCTCCTCGTTGAGCTCCATCTTGCCCGCCTGAATCTTCGACAGATCAAGGATGTCGTTCAGAATGGCCAGCAGTGCATCCGAGGATTTGCGCAGCGTATCGATGTACTCCTCCTGCTCCTCCGAAGCCACCGTCTGGTGCAGCAGATCGATCATGCCAATGATGCCGTTCATGGGCGTGCGCAGTTCGTGGCTCATGTTGGCCAGGAACTGGGCTTTGGCGTGCAGGGCCTGCTCGGCTTCGTCTTTGGCGCGGCGCAGGTTGTCGTTGAGCTTCTTAAGCTCCGTGATGTCGCGTCCGATGCCCTCGGTGCCCGCAGGACCGTCCTGTACTAGGCGGGCGTTGATAAGCACGCTCACGGAGCGGCCATCCTTATGACGCATGGCTATTTCGTAGTTGCGTACTTCGCTTTCTTGCCGAATAGCCTGTAGCAAGGCATTGCGGTCTACGGGATTTACGTAGTAATCCACAATGGGCGTGCCGATTACTTCCTCTGGCTCGTAGCCCAACATATCCTGCAAAGAGGGGCTTACCAGCGTCAGGATGCCTTGGCCATCGGTGCGGTAATACACGTCCTGGAACGACTCGAAGATGGCGCGGAATTTCTCTTCCTGCGCCGCTAGCTCCAGCTGCGAGCGTTTCTTCTCCGTGATGTCGTGGGCGATGCCCGAAATTTCCTCGAACGTACCGTCGTCAAGGTAGATGGGGTTGAGGTAGATTTCGCGCCAAGTATCGTGGCCGCGCACGTCACGCAGGCGCACCTCAAAACGCTGCGGCACACCCTCAAAGGCCCGCGTGTAATGCTCGATGAACAGCTGCCGGGCATCTTCCTCCATCATAGCCAAATCGGCGTGCCAGAGGTTGATGTTCAGAGCCGGGTGCACCCCGTTGCGGCGGAGGAAGTAGGCTGCATAGTTGCGGTTGAACGACGTCAGGCGCGACTTCAAATCCACCGACCACATCAAGTGCGTGCCACTTTCAAAAATGGCATTCAGCCGCGCGTTCTGCTTGTTGATCTGCACCTCATTGCGCTTCCGCTCGATGGCCAAGGCTACTTGGTTCGAGATGAAGTGCAGGATTTCTAAGTCACTGGGAGCGTACGCGTCAGTGTTGGAGTAGTCCTGCACCGCAATGACGCCGATAATCCGGTCGCCGATGCTCAGCGGGGAGCAAAGCATTACCTCCGGCATTAGTCCGTAGGCCGTGATGGTGCCATCGGCGATGAGCGCCTGCAAATCATGACGCAGCAGAATCTGCGGCTTGCCCGTGCGAATGATGTACTCCGAAACGCCCGACGAGAAGGGCCGCGTTACCATGGCCTTCTCACCCTGAGAGTTCTGATCGACGAAGTAGGCAAACTGCAGCAGCGTGCGCGCCTCGTCGCAGAGGGCAATGTAGAAGTTGTTGGTTTCGATAATCTTGCTCAGCTCCCGGTGAATGGCCCCGTACAACGAGTGCAGGTCCTTGGAACTGATGGCCAGATTGGCGATGCTGTAATACACCTTCTGCAGGCGCTCGGCCTTGATGCGGTCGGTGATATCGTGCAGAATGGCGCGGGTGCTTACCGGCTCGCCTAAGTCCCAATGGCAGGTGATGGAGCCGATGAGGTGCACGGGTTTGCCCGTTTTGGTCAGGAACACCGTTTCGAGCTTGTTCACCTTTTCGCCCTTGTACAGGTTGCGCAGCTGGTAGAGCAGCTTGGCCTTGTAATAGGGGTGCACCACGTCGCCAAGCGTCAGGTTGGGCAGCTCTTCATCGGAATAGCCCAGCTTTTCCGTCCACGCTTTGTTGACGAATAAAAAGTGGTTGTCGACCGATAGCGTCTGAATCAGGTCGTGGGCGTTGTCGAGAAAGTCCTGAAGACGGGTGCGGTTGTCGGTTAGGGCCTGCGCTGTTACCTGCCGGTCAGTGGTATCGTAACCGATAAAGTAGATGCCCTTGATGTCGCCGGTGACATCCTGAGCAAACTCTGAGTGCCAGAAGAGAGTGAGCAACTGGCCTTGTTTGGTTTGCAAGGAGCGCTCCACAAAATCGTGCAGCTGCTGCTGGGCTAGCGACAGCCGGAAGGCGTGCCGCCGGGGCTCCCGCTCAATAAGCGGCGCAAAGACCTCGAAGTACTCACGGCCCAGAATTTCCTCCCCGGAATAGCCGGTCAGCTGCAAAAAGTGGTCGTTGAAATCAGTAATGTGAGCCTCCTGGTCCAGCGCCAGATAACAAAGGCTGGCGCGGCTCAACACGTCGCGCATTTGTTGGTTGGAGCGCTCCAGGGCCAGTTCCTGCTTTTGAGTTTCGTAGCGGCGGCGGTCCTGGGTTACGTCGCGGGCGGTGAGCTGTACCAGCAGCCGGCCGTCGGGTAATTCCAGGCGGTGTAGGGTCACCCAGGCGTCGAGCGAGGTCTGGTCGGTATGCAGGCCATACCAGGCGCGCGAGTACTGCTTACCAGTACGAGCCGTTTGAAGCACCGCTTCCAGCAAGTCGGCATCAGAAGCCCAGTATTCCTCGGCCGTCTCCTCCGGCCGGACAAAGGCCATCAGGCCAGCATCAAGCAGGATAGCGCGGGTGGTGCCCAGCATATCTACCGCCCGCCGATTGCAATCCAAGAGCCGTCCTTGCTCATCATAAAGCAGGATAGCATCGAAAGCGCCATCAAATAAGGCACGGAAGACGGCAGCGTCGGTGCCCACTAAAGTCTGATCGGTAGAGAGTGACATGCGCAGTAGCAATGGCCGGAACAGTCCCGAGTGGAGCCGCCGCCGGTGACAAGCGGGTTAACCTCTTAAATTTGCCAAATATATCCTAACCCTTACGCCGAAACCTCGTCGGCGGATAAGGTTCATTTGTCGCCTTCCCGTGCGCCGCCTGCTTTTCGCCGTTACCACCGATCTGAATTACGACCAGCGTATGCAACGCATTTGTGCGTCGTTGGCGCAGCACGGCTATCAAGTACGGCTCGTAGGCCGCGAATGGCCCAGTTCCCAGCCGTTGAACGCACAGCCGTTTGAACAGGTTCGGCTGCGCTGTTGGTTCACCAAGGGCAAGATGTTCTACGTGGAGTACAATATCCGCCTGCTGCTGTACCTGCTGAGGCAGCGCGGCTGGCACGCCTACGCCGCCGCCGACCTCGATGCCGCCTTGCCCATCTGGCTGCGGGCCCGCCTCGCGGGGCAACCCTTCGTGTACGATGCGCACGAGCTTTTTACGGAAGTGCCCGAAGTAGTGCAGCGGCCGGCCGTGCAGCGGGTGTGGCGTTGGGTAGAGCAATTTGTGGTACCGCGGGCTACCCTGGCATACACAGTGGGCCCGGCGCTGGCGCGCTGGTTTTCGGAGCGTTACGCCCGCCCTTTTGGCGTGGTGCGCAACATCAGCCGGCTTCAAGATGAGGCCCCAAGGCCCGCCCAACACTCGGGCTACATCCTGTACCAAGGCGCCCTGAACGCCGGCCGGGGCCTGGAAGCCTTGCTGGAGGCCATGCCACAAGTAGCCGGGCGCTTGGTGTTATGCGGCGAGGGCGACTTATCAGAGAGCCTGCGTCGCCGCGCAGCCGAGCTGGGCCTGCTGCAAAGCGGCAAGGTGGACTTTCGCGGATACGTGCTGCCCGCCGAGTTGCGGCAGGTGACGCAGGGCGCGCTCATCGGCATCAGCGTACTAGAAAACCTCGGCTTGAGCTACTATTACTCTCTGGCCAACAAGTTTTTCGATTACCTGCATGCGGGTGTGCCCCAGCTCATTTCGCCCTTTCCCGAGTACCTAGCCCTAAATGAGCAATACAAGGTGGCGGAGGTAGTGCCGGAGCTTACGCCCGACGCCTTGGCAGCTGCTCTGAACTGCCTGCTTGCCCCCGGCTCGGAACGGTATCAGCAGCTGGCAGCCAATTGCCAGCATGCCCGCCTCGCCCTGAACTGGCAGCGCGAGGAGCAGGAGCTACTGCGCCTGTATGCATCCTTATGGCCGATGGCCACCCTTTCGGCTTCCATATCGGCATGAGCATTCCATCTGAAAAGCCACTCCTAATAACCATCACTGGCCCCACAGCTGTTGGCAAAACGGCCCTGTGCGTGCGCTTGGCTCAGCGCCTGGGCACGGAGGTAGTATCGGCCGATGCCCGGCAATTCTTTCGCGAAATGAGCATCGGGACGGCCAAGCCGACGCCGACCGAAATGCAGGGCGTGCCGCATCATTTCGTCGACTCGCACAGCATCAGCGAAGAGTACAGCGCCGGGCGCTACGAGGCCGATTGCCTGGCCTTGTTGGAGGAATTGTTTCAGCGGCACCGAGTTGTGATTCTGACCGGCGGCTCCGGGCTGTACCTGCAAGCCGTTACCGATGGGCTGGACGAACTGCCGCCAGCCGATGCCGCACTGCGCGCCCGCCTGCAGGCGCAGCTGGAGGCCGAAGGGTTGCCGGTGCTGCTAGAGCAGCTGGCCCAGCTAGACCCCGTCAGCTATGCCCGCATCGACCGCCGAAACCACGTGCGTGTACTGCGGGCACTGGAAGTGTGTATGAGTACCGGTCAGCCGTTTAGCTCTTTCCACGGCACTGGGCCCAAAGCAGAGCGACCGTTTCAGGTGCTCAAAATAGCTCTGACCCGAGAGCGGGAGGAACTGTACCAACGCATCGATCAGCGCGTGGATCAGATGCTGGCCGAGGGCCTAGTGGCCGAAGCAAAAAGCTTGCTGCCGTACCGTCACGTGCAGGCCCTGCAAACCGTCGGCTACCAGGAGATTTTCGGTTTTCTGGATGGCGACTATAATTGGGAGGAAGCCGTGCGCCTACTTAAGCGCAACACCCGCCGCTACGCCAAACGGCAGCTTACCTGGCTGCGTCGTGACCCGGCCTACCACTGGCTGCATCCGGATGAAGCGGATGAATGGCTGGTCTCCAATGCACCGATGTAACAGAGGGCTGATGCAGATGGAAAGAACTCCCCAACTCGTCAGCCCCCTGTCGCATTTGTGCATTAAACCGAGAGAATCTCTACCATGCGCATGAAGCTCTGATTGATGAGCTTCTTCTTATAAATGGTATCGTGGAAGGGGGTATACACCAGCTTCCGGTCTACGATACCTGCCATTACATTACGCATGCCGTTCACGAGGCCTTCCACCGCCGCAATGCCGATCTGCGAGGCCAGAAGACGGTCGGCAGCCGATGGGGCGCCGCCACGCTGAATGTGACCGATAACCGTTACGCGGGCATCCATTTCGGGAATGGCCTCTTTTACTTTGGTTGCAATGGAGGTAGCGTTGCCTTCCTCATCGCCTTCGGCCACAATGACCAGGAACGAGGACTTCTGCCGCTTCCGCGCTACCTGCAATGTCTCGATGATCGTGTCAAGGGATTGGACTTGCTCCGGTACGAGCACAATTTCGGCCCCACCGCCGATGGCGCACGGAATGGCGATGTAGCCCGAGTCACGGCCCATCACTTCCACAAAGAAAGCGCGGTCGTGCGAGTCGGCCGTATCACGAATTTTATCGATGGCTTCCAAAGCCGTATTCACCGCGGTGTCGTAGCCGATGGTGAAATCCGTGCCGTAAAGGTCGTTGTCGATGGTGCCGGGAGCACCCACCGTTGGAATGCCAAATTCCTCCTCAAACTTCATGGCGCCGGTGAAAGTACCGTTGCCGCCGATGGCTACCAGGCCCTCGATTTTGTGATTCACCAACTGGTCAAAAGCCTGCTGGCGGCCTTCTTTAGTTAGGAATTTCTGGCTACGCGCCGATTTTAGGATGGTGCCACCGCGCTGTACTATGTTGGCCACCGAGGTGGTATCCAGCTTCACGATTTCGCCTTTGATCATGCCAGAGTAGCCGCGCATGATGCCGTACACTTCGATGCCGTGGTAAAGGGCCGTGCGCACCACTGCACGCACGCACGCATTCATCCCGGGTGCATCGCCGCCGCTGGTAAACACTCCGATTCGTTTCATACTCGTAGGGGTCAGAAAAACGGGCCGCATCGCGGCCCGCCAAGGTGTGGCAAGTTAGCAGAACCGTCAACCATGCGCAGAGGTTGCAGACTTGAGCCCACAAATATGCAGGACAACGTGGCAGTTTTTTTTGATTTATCGTATTGGGACGTAGGAGCGAAGCAATAACTTAACAACGTTCCCACTGCACCCTGGCATTGGCCGCAGGCTAGCAGTTGCCTTTTCGGCGCACCTATAGGCCTTCACCCTTCACCGTTTTTTCTGCCTGACATATGTTTGGTTTCTTCGAAAGCGAACAAAACAAAAAAGTCCGCAGCCACATCCAAAACCTTGCTTCCCTGGCCCGCGTGGATGGGCACATCGACGAACGGGAAATGAACTTTCTGGTGGCAGTCGGCAAAAAAAACGGCTTGGGAGCCAGCGACGTGCGCAGCGTGGTGGCCAACTCGCAAAGTTTGAAAATCGTGCTTCCCGACAACGACTCTGAGCGGTTTGATCAGATCTTCGACCTCGTGGACATGATGCTAGCCGATGGCATAGTGGACGACAACGAAATGGACTTCTGCATCGACATGGCCGAGAAGCTGGGCTTTCGTAAGGCCATCGTAGGGGTGCTGGTACGTAAGATTTCGATGGGTGTGCGCGACGGCTTGCCCCGTGAACAAATCAAAGAAGAAGCGCAAGCCTTCTTGAATTTCAACAACAAAGCTCAGCCAGCCCACGGTAGCGGCCTGTAAAGGCTAATACTTATTATCATTTATTGCATTGCCGCACGGGCTATGGGAATTAAATCTTCCTATGGCCCGCGCGGCTGCGTTTTTATTGCCCCGTAACGTGGTCTATTGCCCGCAGCAGCGCAGCGCAGGCCACGTCGATTTCGTCGTCGCTGATGGTCAGCGGCGGGGCTAGCCGCAACGAGTTGTCGCAGAAAAGAAACCAATCCGTCAGCACGCCTTCATGCAGTAAGGCGCGGTCGATAATAGGCTTGAGCACGTCAAACGATTCAAACTCCACGGCCATGAGCAGCCCCACGCCGCGCACACCGCGGATGGCTGGGTGTACGAGCTGCCGCCGGAAGCGTGCGGCTTTCTCGGCTACGCCAGCCAGCAGCTGCTCTTCCTGAATCACGCGCAGCGTGGCCAACGAAGCCGCACAGCTGACGGGATGCCCCCCAAAAGTGGTGAGGTGACCCAGGATGGGATTAGTCTTGAAGCTGTGCATTATCTCCTGTCGTGAGATAAAAGCGCCAATGGGCATGCCGCCGCCCATGCCTTTGGCACAAAGCAGGATATCTGGCTCAATGCCATATTGCTCAAAGGCCCAGAACGTACCCGTGCGCCCGAAGCCACACTGAATTTCATCCAAGATCAATAGCGCACCTACTTCGTCGCAGCGGTGACGCAAGTGGCGCAGGTAGTCTTGCTCGGGCACGCGCACGCCAGCTTCGCCTTGCACCGTTTCGACCAGCACAGCGGCGGTGCGTTCCGTGATTTGAGTTAGATCCGGAAGTTGATTGAAGTGGATGTGGCGCACATCGGGCAACAGCGGGCGGTAGTTGCGTTTGAAGCTCTCAGAACCCGTTACCGATAGGGCGCCCTGTGTAGAGCCGTGGTAAGCATTATAACAGCTGATGAACTCGGTGCGGCCGGTGTGGCGCTTGGCCAATTTGAGGGCCCCTTCCACGGCCTCGGTCCCGGAATTGACGAAGTACACGCAATCAAGCGCATCGGGGAGGGTCTGGTGCAGGGCGTGGGCCAACTCGGCCGGTGGGGCCTGCACCAACTCGCCGTATACCATCAAGTGCAGGTACTTATCAAGCTGGTTCTGAATGGCGGCTAGCACCCGGGGGTGTCGGTGCCCCACGTTGCTTACGCCAATGCCCGAAATCAGATCCAGGTAACGGCGACCCTCCTGGTCGTACATCCACACGCCTTCGGCTCGCTCGATTTCGAGTAGCAACGGAAAATCAGAAGTTTGGGCCTGGTGGCGCAAAAAAAGCTGGCGAGGGGTAAGCATAAGGCGTGAAATCAGATCGAAGGCAAAATTACCGCTTGCGGCCGCAACTGGCTCTGGTCGGCTAGCGGAGACGGCCGCTCGGGGCAAAAACAACAGCTCTATAAAACAAACGGCTGCCTCATAAAGGCAGCCGCTGGCATTGAGAGATAGGGACGGGCTCGGTTACTGACTGCTGACTGGGTTGTCATCGGTCTTGCGGTCATCGAGGCGCTTGATGAGGGCGCGGGTAAATTCGCGCTCGGCCTGGTGCAGCTGCGCCACTTGGCGTAGGGTGATTACCTTCTGAAACTTATTGACGTAGTCCTTTTCCAAGTTGAGCTCGTTCTGGCGTACCGTGAACTGGTGGTCCAGCGCCGCCCGGATATCCTTGTCGCTCATGGTGGATAGGTCTTTGCCACGCAGGCCACCGCCTTCTTTTCGCAATCCGCGGCGCTTTTCGGTGAATTCTTTGTAAAGCGGCCAAAAGCGCTGCGACTGTTCCGGCGTGAGGGCCAGCTTATCGGTGATGTAGGCCACGCGGGCGCTTTCCAAGCGCTCCATGCGCGGGCCACCGCCCGGCTGATCGGGACGCTGCGCGCATACGGGGGCTGCGGTGCCGAGCATCAGCAACACCAGCAGGGAAAACAAATTGCGCAATGGGAGAGGATTCATATAACGGGAGAGAGGCTGCAAAGCTTAGAGGTAAATGTCGACGGAAGGCTGCTCATCGAGCGCGGCTTCCAGCTCAGCCGATGAGCCGGGCAGGAAGGCGGCCACTAAGTCACGGTCGGCGAGGGGGGAATCGGCCAGATCCTGTAAGGTGAGGCGGTCGTCCTGGGCAAGCAAGTACTGCACCACTTCGGCCTCGGGTACTACCGCCAGTTTACGTTCGGTCCCCGGCAAGGCCACGCGGGCTACGGTGCTATCGGCAACGGGCGTGCTGGTCACGGGGCTGTTAGTCAGGAAGTACGTGCCCAAAAATGCCACCAACAGCAGCACCGAAGCCAGTGCCGTGCGTACTGGGGCACTCAGCGCCGCCAGCCAGCCAAACAGTGGCGCGGTCTGGGAATCGGCCGGTTGAACGCGCTGCATGATGCGTAGCGGCAGCTTGTCGAAGTAAGCGTCCGGCGGCGGAGTCAGCGGGTGAGGCCGCCGCGGATGGTCGTCCAGACGAAAGGGCGTTTTCATATCAGTTAGAGGCCGCAGGGACCCGAAAGTTTAATCAGTGGCTTCGTTTACGTATTGTTCTATCTTCTTGACAGCGTGGTGATAGGATGCTTTCAGCGCCCCTACGCTGGTGCTCGTCACTTCGGCCATCTGCTCGTAAGGCATTTCTTCGTAATAGCGCAGGTTGAACACCAGGCGCTGCTTATCGGGCAGACGCAGAATGGCTTTCTGTAGCTTTTTCTCTACCTCGTCGCCGGCGAGGCTGTCGTCGGCTTCCAGCTTGGCCGCCAGCTCGGCCCCTACGTCATTGAGCGGCAGAAAGAATTTGCGGCGCTTGCTCTGCAGAAAGTTCAGGCACTCATTGGTTGCGATGCGGTAGATCCACGTGTAGAGCGACGCATCGGCGCGAAAGGTTTCTAGGTTCTTCCACACCTTCACAAACACGTCCTGCACCAGGTCGTCGGCATCGTCGTGGTCGATGACCATCTTGCGCACGTGCCAATACACCTTCTGTTGGTACTTGCGCACCAGCTGGTTGAAGGCCAGGTTACGAGAGGCCGGGTCACGGAATTTGACTAGGATTTCCTGGTCTTCCAAGTAACGGGGAGATAAGGTGGAGGCGGTTGGCGTATGCGTTAGATAAGAGACGGGGCCGCTGGTTTAAGCGAGGTTTGTTTTTTAGCAGGTATTGCACTGCAGTGGGGGCTGGCCCGATATTGCATCGTCCCAAGTACTGTCGCTGTCGGACTATTCACAACATCAATGCCTGCTAAGACTTTTTACCTTGATTCAGCTAAAACCGAAACCGTGTCGGTGCGCTGGAGCTGGCTGCGGCGCAATTTCACGTTGCTGCACGGTGGCCAGATTATCGGACAGCTAAACAAGGCCAGTGAGCTAAAAGCGGGTGCGTACTTTCCCTTGGCCGATGGCCGCATTCTATCAGCAAAGCTTATTGAAAAGATAGGGACACAGCACCTCGAACTGCTGCTCGATGGCGAGCCGCTGCCCGGCAGTGCTACTCATCCGTACGAATTGCTGCGCCAAGGCTTGGGCGTGCTGGTTTTTCTAGCCTCGCTGAATATCGCACTGGGTATACTGGCCGAGGTTAGTCAGTGGGAAATATTGCTAAGCCTTGGTTTGGGGTATCCATCGGCAGCAACCGGAGCAGTGTATTTGGGGCTTTGGTGGTGGGCCAAAGCCAAGCAAGCACCCGCTGCCTTTTATGTAGCCATCGGGTTACTGGCACTTGATTTCGTGGCTATTCTTCTTGCGGGGCCAAGCGGCAGCAGTGTCACATCGGGCATGTTTATGCGCTTCTTTCTGGGAATGATGCTGTACAGGGGAAGCCAGGGGGCTCGTGAGCTACAAGTTGCGCGGGTAATGGCAAGCGGCTTAGCAGAAAAGAAAACAGCTTGATATAGTGATGACTTTGTCGCCTGCTTCCACTTCCCAACACTCACATAATGATGTTATTGTTCTTGGGAAAGTGTAGTGTAGGACAAACTTCACATTCATAAAGTACAATGGCGTTGAATTGGGGTTCGGTAGCAGCACAGCTAAACCCTATTTTTACCTTCATCTATTTCCTAAACCGACCGACCGCCGTGAGTACCATGATTCAGTTTGTCGCCAACCATGACGACCTGTCCACCGACAAAGGTTTTCAGTTCAAGTTTTACTGCGACAAATGTCGGAATGGGCATATGTCGCGCTTTCAGCCCAGCGCAATTGGCATTGCGGGCAGCCTGATCAGCGCAGCGGGCAGCCTGTTTGGCGGAATTTTTCACCAGGCAGAAAATGCAGCTTACCACATGCAGCGTGCCGTGGGTGGCAAAGCCCACGACGAGGCAATGGAAAAAGCAGTGCTGGAAGGTAAAAACTACTTTAAGCAATGCACGCGTTGCGGCAAATGGGTGTGCCCCGATGTATGCTGGAACCACAATGCGGGTCTCTGCGAAGAGTGTGCTCCCGATGAGCACGAAGAACTGGCAGCGCAACAGGCGCAGACTGCGCGCGAGCAGATCTACGAAAAGACCAGGGCGCAAGACTACACCAAGCAACTGGACTTTGTGAACCGTGCAGCAGTGCTGCAGTGCGTAAGCTGCAACACCAAGTTGACTGCTACGCAGAAGTTTTGTCCTGAATGCGGCACCACCAATGCCGCTGCCCAAGCCAAGGAAAAATTCTGTGGCGACTGTGGCGCCAGCATGAAAGCCGAGCAGCGCTTTTGTGCCGAATGCGGCGCCAAGCAATAACCGTTACTCTAGGCACATTAACCTCGACCCAACGCGGCCCGATTGTGATAAACAATCGGGCCGCGTTGGGTCGAGGAGTGCAAAAAGCTTGGTATAAAATCCAAATGATGATATATTGAACGCTTCACCGACCATACTTCTTTGCTGATGAATCGTTCCTACCCGACCTCCGGCTATGATGTGCCCAAAAAAAACGTGTTGCTGATCAGCTGCATCGATCTGAGACTGATTGACGATCTGGCGCGCTTCATGGACCACGAAAACCTTACCAACCGCTATGACCATTTCATCATGGCGGGAGCTTCGCTCGGGGGCACTTTGTCCAATGCGCTAGAAGATTGGCAGAACCACGACCACAATCCTGATAAAGGCAAATTCGACGCTCGGCAGTTTAAATTTTCAGCTTGGCGAAATACCCTGGATGAGCACATCGCCATAGCCATTGCGCTGCATAAAATTGAGGATGTGTACATCGTGGAGCATGAAAACTGCGGCGCTTATAAGGCTTTCGTAAACGACGGTGAACTGAAGAAAGGGGAAAAGGCTTGTCAGCTCGCTAGCGTTAGCAGTTTAGCCGAACAGATTGAGCAGCAACACAAACTGAAAGTCCATTCCTTCCGCATGGATTTGCGAGGCGACGTGGAATTGCTCAGCAGCTCAAAAAGCGCTTAACAGCTAGACGAGCTCTTTACTTACGGGTATAAGATAAGCCTACCGTCAGGTTGTAGTTGACGGGGTTGCGACCGGCCAATACCCGGCTTTCGAAAGTGTAGTTACTGGTGGTATTGATAGCTATGCGCCGCGTGAGGCGCATAGCTAGCGTAGTGAGCTGGCTCAAGCGGTAATCCGAAAAATCGGCCAGGGAAGGCTGGTAGAAGGTGATGGCCGTAAAGGTGAATAGCTTGTGCGTATAAAGCAGCTTCAGCCGCAGTGAGTTCCGGGTGACGATGCGGTCCTTGCCATCGATAAAGTAAGTTGCTTCCCGGATCAGCAAGTTACTCAGCGCTATTTCGCGGGTCGCCAGCGAATCGGTGTAAAAGGCCCAGCCCGGCCCGGCGCCTACCTGTATGCGGTCGGCAATGCCCCGCAGGTTGCTGCGCTCGTACCCCCCAATGCCGTAAGCCCGAAACCGCCCTTTCCAATAGTAAGGAGTCGCATTCGCGAGCAGCTCCCGCTCGCGGAGACGGCGCTGCTGCTTGCCGTAAATGAAGTTGGCCGTTACGGGCAGACCGAAGTGCAAGCCGCGGGTGATGGTGGCCGTGTGGGTTGTGTTGACGAGGGTGCGGTACACCCCGCCCGCCGACACGGTACCGTTCAGGATGCCGGTGTACACAATCACGGTGGAGTCGGGGCGCTGGGCGAGGGCTTTGATTCCGGGAATAAGCAGAAATACGGCTAGCAGAATCAGGTTGCGAAAGGGAAAAGCCATGCACAAAAGTCCGAAGCGAAAAAATAATGCGCCAACCTCAGCCGGCAGCAACGGTCAGCCTAGATTGAGGCCTAGGTTATAATGCGCTGATGGAAAGCAAGATTGCTTATTGAAAAATATGGCCCATGACGCTTCCGGCTTTGCTTGGCGAATAGCTATAATCGATAGGTAAAATGGTATATTATTTACGCTGATTGGTGCTGCGCCAAGCGTGGAGTTGGAGACGCTGTGCCGTAAAGCCATGAGGCAACACGGTAACATTTGGTCATCCTTAAACACACCCACAGCCATGCCCAAGTACATAATCGAGCGGGAAATTCCGGGCGCTGGTGCACTCACCAGCGAACAGCTGAAAGGAATTTCGCAGACTTCCTGTGGCGTATTGCGCAACATGGGCCCCGAGATTCAGTGGATACACAGCTACGTAACTGGCGATAAAATCTACTGCGTGTACAACGCTCCAAACGAATCAATGATCCGGGAACATGCCCGGCAGGGCGGGTTTCCGGCCAACGCGGTGAACGAGGTGTCCACGATAATTGACCCAGTAACTGCCGAGTAAAAACGGACGGGCCGCGGTAGCTACCGCGGCCCGTCCGTTTAAGAACCCGACAATACTACTTGCGGCGGCTCATTACTTTCTCCACGGCGGCCACAATGGCCGTTTCGTTCAGGCCGTATTTGTCCATCAACTGGTCCGGAGTGCCCGATTCGCCGAACGAATCGTTTACGGCTACCATTTCCAGCGGCAGCGGCTCCTCGCGGACCAGCAACTGCGCAATGCTGTCGCCAAGGCCACCGTTCATCTGGTGCTCTTCAGCCGTCACTACGCAGCGCGTCTTGCGTGCCGAGGTCAATACGGCTTCCGCATCGAGCGGCTTAATGGTGTGGATGTTGATGATTTCGGCGTTGATGCCTTTCTCGGCCAGCAGATGCCCCGCCAGAATAGCCTTCCACACGAGGTGGCCGGTAGCGAAAATGCTTACGTCGGTACCTTCATTCAGCATCACGGCCTTGCCGATTTCAAACTTCTGGTCGGCCGGGGTGAAATTGGGCACCACCGGGCGTCCGAAGCGCAGGTACACGGGGCCTTCGTACTCCGCAATAGCCAGCGTAGCGGCCTTGGTCTGGTTGTAGTCGCAGGGGTTGATGACGCACATGTGGGGCAGCATCTTCATCATGCCCACATCTTCCAGAATCTGGTGGGTAGCGCCGTCTTCGCCCAGCGTTACACCGGCGTGCGAAGCGCAGATCTTCACGTTCTTGCCCGAGTAGGCAATGCTCTGACGAATTTGGTCGTACACGCGGCCGGTGGAGAAGTTGGCGAAGGTGCCCGTAAACGGAATCTTGCCGCCGATGGTGAGGCCCGCGGCCAGGCTCATCATATTGGCCTCGGCAATGCCCACCTGGAAAAAGCGCTCCGGAAAGTCTTTTACGAAGGCGTCCATCTTCAAGGAGCCAATAAGGTCGGCGCACAGGGCCACTACGTTGGGGTTGGTCTGGCCGAGTTCGTGCAGGCCAGCGCCAAAGCCAGAGCGGGTATCTTTTTTCTCGGTGTAGGGGAAGTCTTTCATGTATGAGGGTAGGAGAGGTTTCAGGTGAAAAGCCAGCCTGTGCAGGGCTGGAATTAAGCAGTAAAGTCTTCACGCCAGTGCAAGTCGGCAGGCAGGCGCAAGGAGGAGAATTCGAGATGAATCACGCGCCTGGGACGGGCGTCGGTGCTGCGGTGCGAGGCGTGCAGTGTGAGCGGTTTCATCAACATCACGCCCCCGGCTGGTACGGAACACACGGTGGCGTGCGGTGTAAACTCTGGCAACGCATCAGCCGGGATAACGCCATGTAAATGAGAGCCAGGCACCACTTTGAGGGCCCCGTTGGTAGCGTCGCAGGCGTCGAGGTGGATGCGCAGGGTACAAATGTTGTCGAGGTATTCGCGGGCCGGCTGTACGTTCACTCCCTCTGGCCGGCTGTTCCACGGTCCGAAGGCCGGGACATCGGCTTTGCGGACGATGGCCACCATCAGATCCTGATGCCATGCCACTACCCAGTTTGAACTGGCTGGCTTATCGAAGTAGATGGCTTTTACCAAGTAGTGCGGCGATGGAAGCAACTCCTGCAAAAGCGTTGCAAACCGATCATTCCAGATAAGCGGCCGCAGGGCCGGCAACTCATGAAGCAAATTGCGAATGGCAAACAAGTCGGCGGTGCGGCGGAAATTGTTCGAGCCTGCACTGGCCTGCTCAATTACCGCCAGCATGGCACCGATTTCCGACGCAGCGTACCCTTCTTCCACCACAGCATGGCCCTGGGTTTGCAGGGCGTGCAGCACGGACGTAAGGACGGTAGCTGACCCGCTTTCGGCGAAAGGCAGTTGGCCTGTCAGCTGAGTGGAGTAGCTGGTCATCATTTGCCAAAAATGCTAACCGATGTGGTTTGGCCACTGCGGATGGTGAAGTTGCGCACGTCGGTGAACTTACTGCCAGTAGCACTGCTGGTGCGGTACACCAGCCGGTACGTGCCTGGCTGCATGGGCAGGTTGAGCTTGGAACTGCCGCCCTCCGGCAGGTTGTACACCCAGGTTTGGGAGTCATCCTGATTCACGCGGTAGATGCTGCCGTAGCCTTTCAAGTCACTGAGAATGTTTAGGGTACCTGGTGCCTCGTACGTCACAATGGTTTCCTGACCCTGCTTTACCGAAATGCGCCGGATGATGCGCGGCAGCGTCAGAATTTCCACCTCGTAATTGCCCGCCAGCAGCTTCTGCTTGGCCCCAAAAGAGCGTGCCACCACGGTGGCAGGGCTGGTTTGGGCCCGTATCACGGCCTGCACGGTGCCATACGGATTGGGCGAAAGCTGCGGATTCTGCAGGCTCAGTGTGCCTTGCGGCGTTTTGAAGGTCAGAACATTAGCTTTGCCGGGCTTGATGGCTAGGTTGGGCTGCCGTACCGGCGGCACGGTGTTGATGACCAGATCATAGCTCTGCAACGGGTCCACATCGAGCACATCGGGCTGGCCTTTGGCATCGCGCCAATGCACGTAGTTGTACTCCGTGGCATCGGTCACGTTGTTGATGAATGTCATGTTGACGTTCGATTCCACTGGCCGGCCATTTTCATCGGTTAGATTAATGGCCACCGTAGTTTTGGCCAGGGTCTGGGCGATGACGTCATTGAGAATGGTGCGGAAAGTCTTGACGTCGGCGGCGTTGTAGTATTGACCCAGGCATTCAAGCTGTTTGCCGAACTCCTTCTCCGCCCCGATGCCAATTACGAATGGCTTCAGGAAGATGCGCTTGCGCTGCAGCGCTACCGAGGTAGCGCACGGGTCGCCTTTGCAGGATTCCAAGCCATCGGTAATCAGGATGAGCACGTTGCGGCTGTTGCGGTCGGCGGTAGGAAAATCGTTGGCCGATTGCAGCAGCGAATACGTAATGGGCGTGTTACCCTGCGGCGTCAGAGCTTGCAGCTTCTGCTTGATGGCTCCGGCGTTTTTGCGGGCGAAAGGCACTTCCAGCCGCGAATCCTCGCAGTTGTTCTGCTTGCTGTCGTACTGATGGCCGTAAGCGCGCAAGGCCAGTTCCAAATTGGGGTAGGCATTGAGCGAGTCCACCATGCGGGCCAGCAGGTTCTTGGCCACGTTCCAGCGCGGCTGACCTTCCCACGGCGCCAGCATCGAGCCCGAAGCATCGAGCACGAATAGAATGCGCGTGGTCTTGGGCTGATTGGAATCAGCACCTTGCTGGGCACACAGCGGCCCGGCCAGCAAAAAGCTGGTCAGCAGCAAAAGCCAGAATGTGTGCGTGCTTCGAACCATAAGTTGCCTCATTCTCGACTCTGTCTCCGAGAGGAGAAGAGCCACGGCGACGCGGGAGCTAAGTGAATGAAAGCTTGTGTCGGAACGTCATTAGGTCGTCCTGCTGAGCTGGCTGAAGCAGTAGGCCCACTTCGATAGGCCCAGCAGGACGTACACCTGCTGCTAGTAGTCCGAGTTTTGGTCCACCATGAGCTGCTGCAGAGCTTTTTCCAGCTGCTCATCGTTTGGGGCCACACCGTGCCACTTGTGGCTGCCCATCATGTAGTCGACGCCAAAACCCATCTGGGTATCCATCAGGATCATCACCGGTTTGCCTTGGCCGAGCATGGCCTGGGCTTCGTCCAGCGCGGGGAGTAAGGTTTCAAACTGGTTGCCATCGGCTTCGATTACCTGCCAACCGAAAGCTTCAAACTTGGCGCGCAGGTCGCCGAGGCCACCTACTTTTTCCGTCGGGCCATCAATCTGCTGGCCGTTGCGGTCCACTACCGCAATCAGATTATCCACCTTGTGGTGCGGGGCGTACATAGCCGCTTCCCAGATCTGGCCTTCCTGCAGCTCACCATCACCCATCAGCACAAACACGCGGCGGTCGTCGCCGTTGAGCTTCTTGGCCTGCGCCGCCCCAATGGCTACACTCAGGCCCTGGCCCAACGAGCCGGAAGCTATGCGGATGCCGGGCAAGTGCTCGTGGGTGGCGGGGTGGCCCTGCAAGCGCGAGTTGATTTTGCGGAAGGTGCTCAGCTCACTTACCGGGAAGTAGCCCGAACGGGCCAGTACCGAGTAGAATACCGGTGAAATGTGGCCGTTGGAGAGAAAAAACAGGTCCTGACCGACGCCGTTCATGTCGAAGGGCTCGGGCGTGTGCTTCATCACTTTGAAGTAAAGGGCTACCAGCAGATCGGTGCAGCCCAATGAACCACCCGGGTGGCCGGAATTCACCGCGTGTACCATGCGCACGATGTCGCGACGTACCTGGGAGGCAATTTGCTTGAGCTCGGTGATGGAGCGGGTCGCCGTGGCTTCGGCGGAAGGAGAAGAAGCAGACATATGAAGGGGAATGACTAAATGACTAAATGAAGACTGGACTGGTGGAGCTGCGGCGGCCCCCGGCCCCACTGATACGCAGCGCGTGGCCGACTGTAGCAAAAATCGGGATACCAATCGGGCCGGCCAAAAACCAAACCGGCGGACCCAAACAGGTCCGCCGGCGGTCTAGGTTATTTGAGCAGCTGCTCGGCGTGGTTTTTCGTGTCGGGGCGGCGAATGATGCGCTCCACGCGCCCTTCGGCGTCGATCAGGAACGTGGTGCGGGCCACGCCCCAGTAGGTGCGGCCGTAGTTTTTCTTTTCCTGCCACACGCCGTAGGCTTCCACCAGTTTCTTGTCGGTATCGGCCAGTAGAGGGAAGGGAAGCTCGTATTTTTCAGCAAAGCGCTGGTGCGATTCTACCGAATCGGTGCTCACGCCCAGCACTTGCACGCCGGCCGCCTTCAGCTGGGCTTCGCCGTCGCGCAGAGAGCAGGCCTGGGCCGTGCAGCCGGGCGTATCGTCCTTGGGGTAGAAGTAAAGAGCCACGCGCTGTCCGCGAAAGTCGGCGAGGCGTACGGGGTGGCCATGTTGGTCTTGGACCTCAAAATCGGGGGCTTGGTCGCCCGGGTTGAGCGTAATCATCGGGCCAAAGTTAGTGGGTTGGCTTAAAGTACCGCTGTCTTATCATCAGCCCGAAAGCAGGAAAGCGCCGAAGCCCCGGTAGCGCGCTACGCGCTGCCGGGGCTTCGGCAAAAGGATTGTTAAGGATTCTGTTTCCTGCTGCTGCGGGCCAAACGCTACGCGCTTAGCGGGTGTGCCTCGGGCTGTTCGGTGTAAATGAGTTTGCTGACATTGAAGCCTTTCTGCCGCGCTATTTCCACCAGGTTGTGCAAGGTAGGGTGGGTAAGATGCGGCTTGCGGCTGAGCACCCACAAGCCCTTGCGGTCGGGCGAGCCGACGAGGGCAAACTGGTATTCCGGGTCCAGCGTCAGAATCCAGTAGTCGCCTTCAAACGGCCACTGAAATTCTACTTTCAGCTTGGCATTGGTACTGGGGTCCGCCACGCGCGCCACGCCGTGCGCTACCTCTTCGGGGCCATTGATTGAGCCCTTGCGGCAGGTATTTTTTACTTCGATGCGGCCATCAGCCATCGGGCGGTACTCGGCCGTAACGTTTGTGCAGCGCCGCTCAAAGCGCTGGGGCAGGCGTGCTATTTCGTACCACAAGCCGGCGTAGCGGTGCAGATCGACGTGGGCGACGGTGCCCAACTCAGGGTGGCGACGGCGCGTGTAGGCGTACACGGCGGCGCCAGTGGTAAGGGCCGCCGCGGCGACGGTCCACAGGGAAGGTTTACGGA
Organism: Hymenobacter sp. FMD4; assembly: GCF_058932745.1. Taxonomy (NCBI): domain Bacteria; kingdom Pseudomonadati; phylum Bacteroidota; class Cytophagia; order Cytophagales; family Hymenobacteraceae; genus Hymenobacter; species Hymenobacter sp. FMD4. The sequence continues at coordinate 22,486 of NZ_JBZYWH010000027.1, read as the reverse complement.
TATTGGGCGTTTGCATAGCGGGTGTGGTTGTGCGGGGAGGTGTACGCAGGCCAGGACATGGGCGTTCGAAAGCTTCTGCAGCAGGGCTGACGAGAGAAAATTATTCAGTTGAGCCGGAGTTGATAAATTTGCCAAACGGCGCGCAACCTAGCTGGCCCCGATTGGGCTCTTACTAAAGAGCAGATCTGGCTTTAACCGATCAGCAGTTGTTGCGTTCAGCGCGCGCCGCTTTGTTTACCCTTCCTTTTATAATGAGCACCGACACTTCCAAGCAACAACTTTTCCTGCAAACCGAGCAACTGCTCCGCGAGCAAGGTTTTGGCATTGATAAGCAAGACCAGACGCGCCCGTGGGGCGGCTTCTTTGTCATCGACGAGGGCCAGGCTCAGCAGTTTGCCGATACCTATTTTGATGGTCTTTCTGTAGAAGAGCTGCGCATTTCGGGCAAGCTTAGCCCCAAGATTCTGATTGTGGCACCGCACCAGCGCCTCTCCTGGCAGTACCACCACCGCCGCGCCGAAATTTGGCGTGTAGTGCAAGGGCCGGTGGGCGTGGTGACTAGCGACACCGATGCTGAAGGCGAGCTGAAAACCTATCAGGTAGGCGAGCAAATCACGCTGCGCCAGGGCGAGCGGCACCGCCTCGTGGGCCTCGACGGCTGGGGTATCCTGGCCGAAATCTGGCAGCACACCGATGCCACCCAGCCCTCCGACGAAGACGACATTGTGCGCGTGCAGGACGACTTCGGCCGTTAGGCTTTGCTGATTGTCCAACATCAAAAGGCCACTACCGTAACAGGTAGTGGCCTTTTTTGCTTGCGCTTCTGGCGCTATCGTTTTATTACCACTCGGATGCTTTGCGAGTGGGCCCCTGCTTGAGCCGGATGGTGTACAGTCCTTCGACCAAGCCAGTGGCGTCAAAAGTTACTTTCTGTGCCCAGACCGTCTGGGTAGTGCCACCGGGCAGGGTCCGTAGGGACGTTGGATCCGTTTGGGTGATTCCAATCAACGCAGCAGCAGAAAACTGACGCGTCTCTCGTCGTCTTATGCGAAAGCTGTTTTAGGCCAGCTCGCTGATGAGCTTGCGGACGCCTGCCACAGCATCGGTACCGAGGTGCACGCGCAGAGTACGACGGTCGTAGTTCTGTAGCGCTTCCAAGTCGCCCTGGGCTTGGGCGTCCTTCAGGGTGCCAAAGGTGTACGAGCGGCCGGGCAGCGGCAGGTCGGGGTTGTTGTCGACGGTGAGCTGCAGGAACAGGCCGGTATTGGGGCCGCCTTTGTGGTATTGGCCGGTGCTGTGCAGGAAGCGCGGGCCGTAGCCAAAGGTGGTAGCCACGTGCAAGCGGCGCTGCAGCGCGGCGCGCAGCTCGTCGAACGCGGCGTTCAGCTCGGGCGTCTCGGTCAGGTAGGCCTGAATGGAAACGTAGTCGCCGGGGCTGGCCTGGAAAAACTGCGCTAGCAAAGCCTTGGCGCTGTCGGCAGCAGGGGCACTGTAGTAGGTCAGGCCGTCGGCCGAGAGGGTTTCGGCTTGCTTGGGCAGGCTGCCTTTCTCGGCCACTTCCTTCATCAGGCTGTCGGTGGCCGTTTTGGCGGCTTGCACGTTGGGCTGGTCAAAGGGGTTGATCTGTAGCACGGCGCTGGCTACGGCCGTGGCCACTTCCCAGCGGAAAAATTCCTGGCCCAGGTCCAGCGGGTCGTTCATCAGAATGCTGATAACCGGATGGCCGGCAGCTTGTATCGCCTCCAGTTGCTGCTGGTTATCGGCATCGGACTGATTGGTGTAGCCTACGTACACAAACACGCGGTCCGGCCCGTAGAGTGAGGTATCAGCTAGTGGCTCGCCGGCAATGGGCAGAATTCCTACGCCGTGCTTGCCGGTGCTTTCCGCAATGAGCTGTTCCAGCCACAGACCCAGGTCACTCAGCGAAGGAGGCGTGATGAGCGTGAGCTTGTCGCGGCCTTGCTGGGCCAGCACGCCGAGGGCCACGCCCAGCTCCAGGCCGGGGTTCTGCTCCACGTCGCCATTGGCGCCGGTGGCGGTCATCATGCCCACCGAGCGGCGCAGCAGCTCCGCAATGTCGATGCCGTACAGCGCAGCCGGTACCAGGCCGAAATAGGAGAGGGCCGAGAAGCGGCCGCCTACTTCGGTGAAGTTCAGGAATACGCGGCGGTAACCGAGGTTTTCAGCCGTAGCAATAAACTTGGAACCGGGGTCGGTGATGGCCACGAAGTTGTCGCCGGCTTTGTCACCTTTGATGGCCTTAATGCGGTCGTAGAAGTAGTCGCCGAAAGCCAGCGGCTCGGCCGTGGTGCCCGATTTGCTGGCCACGATGCACAGCGTGGTTTCGAGCGGCACGGCTTCTTCGATCTGACGCACCGTGCCGGGGTCGGTGGTATCGAGCACCAGCATTTCCATGCCACCTTCAGCGCGCTCGAATGATTTCTGAAACACAATAGGAGCCATGGACGAGCCGCCCATGCCCATCACGATGACGTGGGTAAAGCCGGCGGTGCGCACTTCCTGCACGAACTCATTGATTTCCGACACGCGCTCCTGCATGGTTTCGGCCACGCGCAGCCAGCCCATGTAGGCGCGCAGCTCAGCTTGGGCGGTGGGGTCTTGCACCCACAGCGCAGCGTCTTTTTGCCAGAAGCCGGCGGTGAAGTTTTTAGCGTTGAATTCGGCGATTTTGGCGTCGACAGCGGCCTGGTATTGGCCTAGGTGCAGTTCAGCGGCCGGAATGGCCACGGGTTGTAGCGTTTCTCCCATCAGAAAATCAAGTGGAAAAGAGGAATGACGTAGGGACGGAGCCTGCGCGTCGTACGGAATACCGGCCGCGCAGGCTGCGGGGTAAAAATGCTACTCCTTTCCGAAACGACAGGACTAGGCCACTAATTTTCCTCGCGTGAAATGCAGGTGCGTTCAATAAAAGGTTGACGGACAATACATAATTTGCCTGCATATAGCGGCAAATCTGTTTTTCTAATGCGAATTAGTTGCTTAGTTTATTTATGTATAGCGGCGTTGTTTTCTGTTGCGCTGCAGGCGCAGTCCCCCCCGGCACCCGAGGGTAACAAGCTGCAGCGGGTGCGCCGCCTTTACCCGGCGCCGCTGCCGCCCGGCGGGCTTGTTCCATTTTATTCCGAGTACCTCTGGGGCCTGTCCGATACGCTGGGTAATCTGGGTGTGCGGCCGGCTTTTGACCAGCCAGTTTTCCTGCAAGAAGGAGCTTATGTGCAGGTTCATTACTGCGAGGTAGATAAGCTGAAATCTTGGCGGCCACGCAGTAAAAGGTGGCGGCTTCGAGCAGAGGCCAAAGAGTTATGGATAAATGCCAAAGGACAATACCTGCTGACCAACAAGCGTCGCGTAGCTTACCTACAGCCGGATGGTAGTTTGAGGCTGAAAGCATGGCGCCGACGTTTTGTTGAGCCCGAGTATCAGTACCAAGTAGAAACCGCTAAGGAGCCTGATCAGAAGAACAGGCAGAAATGGTACTGGTACAACCGCCAACGGCGCTACCTAGGGGGAGACTTGGCAAGCCAGGCAACGCCGCGCATCAATTGGTACTACCTCCATACCGTGCGGGGGCAGCACTCGCCGCCCCCGCCGCCGCAGGCGCTATTCACCTTGCAAGGCCGGCGTCTTACTCCCTACCTCGGCGACATATCCCCTTTGCATGATGGGCGGTTGCGCTTTCGTGATTGGAACACAAAGCAGCATGGTTACTTAAACCGGAACGGCAAGGTGGTGGTGCCGGCGCAGTTCAGCTATGTCGGAAACTTCCGCTATAACCGTGCAGCGGTTAGTATTCTCGACAAGGAAAATGCGCCGTGGTATGGCTTGATCGATACAACAGGTGCCTACGTATGGCCTTTGCAGCGCCAGTGGCTGGAAGGGCCGGATGAAGCAGGTTTTGTCCGCCAAAGTATCAGCCTGAGCAACGGGCAGGAACGGTTCGAATACTTACTTCTAAACGGTCATCCGGCTTTTGCAGGCATGTACTTCCGATCCGCTGAGCCCTTTGTCGATTCGGTCGCTCAGGTCACCGATGAGGCCGGTAAGGTGTTTCTCCTGAACCGACGCGGCCACCTACGACTATTGCTTCCCGAAACATCTTCAAGCAGCATGGCTACCAAGCCGCAGGTAGCCGGTGAAGGCCCTTTTCACTTGCTGAATGCCAATGGCCACCGGCTTACCCCAGTGGAGTATGTTTGGGCTGAGGCCCTGATCGGTGGCTGGTTTGCGACCCGCCGAACTCCGGACGCCCCAGTGGTATTAATTACGCCACAAGGACAGGCCCTGCCGTTGCCCGCAGGCTACGTCCCCGATATGAACTACTATGGCCCTGCCGGGCGCCGATTGGTACCGTTTGACAACGGTCTGTTGAAAGTACGTTGGGGCAAACCGTTCAAGGAAGGTCAGCAGCCTAGACATGAGGCTTTTATGACCCGCAGTGGCCGTATCCTGGCCAGCAGTCTTGAATAGCCGAAGCAAACAAAAAGGCGGGACCGTGGCCCCGCCTTTACCGCTTACAGATTTAGTGTAAGCACTTTTTCATTGCCGGCCTGATCGGTGATGCGCAGGCGTGCCGGCCCACGCAAGGGCGGCCCAAGCGTGTCTTGCCGCTCGGTGAAGAGGGTGGCGGCTTTGTGCTCAAAGCGCAGCAGGCGGAATTGCCCGTTGATTTCAAGCTGGTAGCTAGCCAGGCCCGATAGGTCGTCGCCCACTTTGAAAACCAGCCCGCCCGGGCCCTTACTCACGAGCTTGGCCGAAGGCGGTATGGTATCGGTGAGCAGCCGGTACTGGCCAAACATGCGCGCCGCAAAGGTCAGCTCTTCGCCGTTCCACTTGCCGCCTTGGTAGATTTTGCCGTTGCCGCGAATTAGGTAAGCGGCCGTGCGCTGCTTGTCCACCACCGGTACCGGAGGCTTGAGCGTCACGCGCATGTGTTCCCACAGCGGGTAACGGGGGCTTTGCACCGTCCAGAGGCCGTCTTTGTAGCTCGTTTGCAGGTAGAGCGTGTCGAACAGCGTGTTCGGAGCAAAGGTCAGGTTGACGAGCTGATTTGAAAACAAGTGCTCCGCCTGAGCCGGAATGGCTGCCACTCGCTCAAAGCGCAGGGCACGCTTCTGGCCGGGCAGGCGCAAGGAATCAAACAGGCCGGCACGCAGGTCGTAGAGGTAGATGCTGCGGCTCTGGTCGGTGTAGCTGGGCTTGAGTTGCAGCTGGCGGTTGGCTCGTTGCAGGATCAGGTTGGGCGCCTGGCGAGCGGTGTCGTCGGCGGTTACGCGCAGGATGTTGCGCAGCACATCGTAGCGCAGCGCGGGCTTTTTCACGGCCGCGTTGCGCGTCTGCCAGTACTCCGGCTCCTCGCCGCGCAGCACCATGCGCAGGGGCGTGGTATTGCCGTACGAGTCGGAAAGGCGCATTTCCACAGTATAGAGCTTGCCGGGCTCCACGCGCAGTTTGCCCTTGGTGGGGCCGGTCTGGTAGATAGGCAGCACATTACCGTCATCCACCCACAGCTTTTCGAAGGTGCGGCCCGTGAGCTGGTGGTACTCGTAATCGGTGTGGTGGTTGATCTGACGCGACGCTTCCGGGAAACCGATGTTGTCGATGACGTGCGAGTAAAGCGGCTGCCCGTTTACCGTGACTTCCACGCGCTGCAGGCCGTTCTTGTTCCAGGCATTGTCGAAGCGGTCGAAGGCTTGGAGCAGCAGGCCCACGGTGCCGTGCGCTGCAATGGTATCGGCCACGCTGAAGCCGGCGCCGGGCGCGCCGGTGGGCGTAAACACGCGCTTCTCGAAGCGGCCCTGCACCCGGCCGTCGATGCTTAAGGGCTCCACGGCGGCGGCTACCACTGTGGGCGGCACGTGGTCCTGAATTTCGGGAAAGCCGCCCCACTGCAGCGGGTTCAGCTGGTGGTCTTGGGCGGTCCGCACTTCCCAGTGCAGGTGCGGACCGGCCGAGCCGCCGGTATTGCCCGACAGCGCCACTACCTCGCCACGCTTCACCGGGAACTGCCCCGGCTGAAAGTGCAGCTCTAGCTCGTAGCTCTGCTTCTCGTACTGGCGCCGCAGCAGCTCCTGAGCCACCGGACCACGGAAATGGTTTAGGTGGCCGTACACCGTCACCAGCCCGTTGGGGTGAGTGATGTAAAGCACGTTGCCGTAGCCGAAGCTGCTCTGCTTCAGGCGCGAGATGTACCCATCGGCAGAGGCGTACACGGGCAGGTCCGTACGGCCATCGGTCTTGATGTCGAGGCCGCCGTGGAAGTGGTTGGGGCGCAGTTCGCCCATGCTGCCGGCCAGCAGGTTGGGCTTGCCGGGCTTGATGGGAAACAGAAAATAGCCTTTGAGCGAAGCCGTATCGGGCGGGGCCACCGCGGCGGCTTCGGGCTGCACCGGCTTCTCCACCTTGCTGGTATCGGAAGTGCAAGCCGAAGGCAGCGCTGATACGGCCAGCATCAGCAGCTTGGAAAGAAATAGGTGATTCAACAACACAGGGGCAACAACGGGCTTGAGGCAACCAGAACAGGCCGCAAACAGGTGGAATACAGATGCAGATCGAAAAGAAAACTCCGCAGAGCTTCAAGCGCAATAAACGGACGCGAGCCTCCCAGCTTGTGCGAGGCCCGCAATACAGCCGCGCTGGAGGCTGGGCAAGGTGCCGCGCCACGGGTGCGGAAGTGTGGAACCGCGCCGCCGCGCCGGGCTTACTTTACGGCTAGTTCCAGCAGCTTTTCGCCTTCGAGGTAGCCGGTGAGCTGGTCGCCTACTTTGATGGGCCCCACACCGCTGGGCGTACCGGTAAAGATCAGGTCGCCCATCTTCAGCGTGATAAAGCGCGACACGTAGCTGATGATCTTATCGAAGTGGTGCAGCATCATGGCCGAGTTGCCCTGCTGGCGCACCTCACCGTTGATTTCCAGGCGGAAGTTGATGTTTTTCAGGTCTGCGAAGTCCGACACGGGCTTAAACGTGGGCGACAGCGGCGCCGAGCCGTCGAAGCCTTTGGCCAGCTCCCAGGGCAGGCCCTTGCTTTTGAGCTTGCTCTGCAGGTCGCGGGCCGTCAGGTCCAGGCCTAGGCTGATGGCGTCGTAGTAGGTATGGGCAAACTGTTCCTCGATGTGGCGGCCGTTTTTGCTGATGCGCAGCACCAGCTCGATTTCGTGGTGAATGTCTTGGGTGAAATCGGGGTAGAAAAACGGCATGCCGCGCTGTAGTAGGGCCGTATCGGGCTTGAGGAAGATGACGGGCTCGTCGGGAACTTCGTTGTTTAGCTCGGCAATGTGCTCGGCATAATTCCGGCCGATGCAAATAATCTTCATGAGAGGCAAGGTCAGGGGGAAGCGGGCAAACAACCCGTATAAGCAAAAGTACGGGACCAGAGTGGGCGAAGAAAATGCCATTTGCACTGCGGCGCTTACGCAAAAGGCCCTGCAGGCGTTAAGCGGCATACAACATTTGCCCCCGCTCGCGCCGTATAGCTACGCACAGCCGAGCTGGCCTGAAATGTGTATTCTCGCCGCCGAAAGCGGGATTGGCCCGTTTTCGACAAAGCTTTTTCTCTCATGCTCAAAAAAATCATGTTGGCCGCGGCCCTGTTCACAGCCACCGGCTGCGCTACCGTTCCGCTCACGGGCCGCTCGCAGCTTAGCTTGGTTTCGGATCAGGAAATGAACACCATGGCCGAACAGGAGTACCGCAAGGTGCTGTCGTCGAGCCGGGTAATCAGCAGCGGCAATGATGCAGCTATGGTGAAGCGCGTGGGCCAGCGCATTCAGCTGGCCGTGCAGTCGTACTTCCAGCAGCAAAACGCTTCGGCGCAGCTAGCGGGCTACAACTGGGAGTTTAACCTCATTGATGAAAAGCAGGAAAATGCTTGGTGCATGCCCGGCGGCAAAGTGGCCGTGTACACCGGCATCCTGCCCATCACAGCCGATGAAAACGGCCTTGCCGTGGTGATGGGCCATGAAATTGCGCACGCCGTGGCGCGCCACAGCAACGAGCGAATGAGTCAGCAGCTGGCCGCGCAGGGCCTGGGCGGCGTGTTGTCGGCGGCGGTGGGGCAGAATCCTTCCACCACGCAGGGCGTATTCATGCAGGCCGTTGGTGCTGGCTCGCAGCTGGGCTTGCTGAAGTTCGGCCGCAATCAGGAGTCAGAGGCCGACCGGCTGGGCCTGATTTTTATGGCCATGGCCGGATACAATCCCGACAGCGCCGTGTCGTTCTGGCAACGCATGGCGGCTAAAGAGCAAGGCGGCAACATCGAATTCCTTTCGACGCACCCCTCGTCTTCCACCCGCATCAGTGATATTCAGCAACAACTGCCTGAAGCCCGCAAATACTATACTGCTCGCTAGAGCGACCCCGCCCGTGTTTCAATCTTTCCGTTCCCGCTTTTTCGGGGCCGCCACGGTGGTGGCCCTTCTCCTGACCGGCTGCGAAGCCAGCAAGCAAGGATTCCCCGAATCCGGCAACGCCAAAAAGTCGGAGGAAAATCTGCCTATGCTTGCCTCGCCCAACCGGTTGGTCGCCGTGGTGGAAGCGGAGAAAGTGGGTTACAAAGTGCCCCGCGAGCAACTCATGCTGCTTTTCGGTCGGCAGTTCGGCGATGGCACCGTGATTGATAAAGCGCAGGTGCGGAAGGTGCAGAGCTCGGCCAAAGACAAACCCATGTATTTCCTGGTGGGCATGGGCCTGCAGAATGGCATGTTCCGGGCCATGGCCTTGCCGCTGGAGCTAACCACTGATAATGAGCTGTACCTCAGCTCCAACACCGAGCGCTACATACTGGCCGGCAAAGGCTGCCAGATGTGTTTCTTCAACTTCGGCGCCAACGGCATCACCGGCACGTCCTGCGGAGATAATTCGGGCGGCGGCACTTGCGACCTGACCGTAGAAGAGAAAAACACTTTTTTTCCCGCTAAGAAATGAGCCGCAAGTGGATCCTGCGCCTGTCGCTCACGGCCTTGGCCCTGCTCGTGACAACGGACCGGCGTAGGAAGCCTACGCCAGCGCCGCCAAAACCGGATGAGACTGATAAAGCAACGCCGCCCACCTCATGAGGTGGGCGGCGTTGCTTTATCAGCTTGATTTTTGGCAAGAAGCCATCTTATCCCTAACTATTTGGCCGTCATGTTGAACACCGCCAAAGCATCTCTGCAGCTTGGCACACTCATTTCTGAACAAGTACATCCCGAAAGCCAGGCCTCGAATGCGCTCAGTGGAGTGAGTCAATAAGCATCAGGGAGCCATGGGTACCGTAACGGCCTGCACGAAGCTACGAATCTTGTTGGCCAACACGGGCAGATCGACGCGGTCGAGCGGGTGCGGGGTGTTTGGCAGCACCTCGAAGCTGGCGTTTTGCAAGTATTCGGCAAACTGCCGGGACGCTTCCACACCGGCCGTTTTGTCCAGCTCACCCACCAGCACCTGTACAGGCACGGTGAAATCCGGTAGGTTCAGCTCGTGCAGGGCCGGCGCATTGCCGAGTTCCAGCATCATGGCAGCGGTGGACTCCACCACGGCCCGCCAGCCGGTGGTGCCGTGCGTTTGCTGCAGCAGCTCCACAAATTGTGGCACCTTGGCCTGCATCTTCTCCGCATCGAGCATCTTCACCTCCGTCGCGGCCGTTTCCGGCGACCAGTCGAACTTGGTACCCAAGGTGGTGATGGAGCGGATACGGCCGGGGTCGGTAACGGCGCTTAGGATGGCCGCGTAGCCGCCCATGCTGTAGCCAAACACGTGAACGTGGTCGAGCTGGTGTTCGGCCAGGAAGTAGCTCACGTCGGCCGCAAAATGCGTCATGGTGAACTGGGCCGGGTTTAACTCGCGGCCACCGTGCCCGCTGAAGGAAAAGGAGTGTACCTCAAAATCGGCGGCGAGCAGCTGAGCCAGCGGCTGCAGCTGATCCGAAGAGGCCAGCGCCCCGTGCAGCAGAAGAAGTGTAGGTTTCATAGCGGGTGTAAGCGCGAAGTAGCGCGGACTCTGTAGTCCGCGTCCCTAGATAATAATCTTTACCGTTGTACGGAAGGAAATACTATCTGTGGACGCGGGCTTACAGAGCCCGCGCTACTTTTTGTTGGTTGGGCTAACTGCCTATCACTTCACCAGCTAGCTGCACCAGATCCAGCCCATCAAAGGTGCCGGAAGTCATCATTAGTAGGTTAGCATTGTGCCAGTTCTGTTCGCGTAGGAACTCGGCTAGCTTGCGGCTATCGGTAAACACGCGCAGATCGGGGCGATGGAAGGCCTCAGCTACCTGCAAGTCGCTGAGCGGGGGCAGGCGCTTATGGGCCAGCACCTGCGGGTTAAAATACACCACAGCTACGTCCGGCGCGTCGAAGGTGCTTTCGTACTGAGGCAGGAAATCGGGATTAAGCGAGCTGAAGGTGTGCAGTTCCAGGCAGGCCACCAGTCGCCGCTGCGGAAACTGCTGCTTCAGGGCCGTGGAGGTAGCTTTCAACTTGCTGGGCGCGTGCGCAAAGTCTTTGTACACCACCGAAGAGTTGCCCTGCTTCACCAGCTCCAAGCGGCGCGCGGCGCCTTTGAAAGTGGCCACGGCCTCGTAGAAATCTTTGCCTTTGATGCCTAGCTGCTTGCACACTTCCTTGGCCGCCGAAAGGTTGCGCAGGTTATGCTCGCCGAAAATCTGGATGGGCACCAGCTCGTCTTTTTTCGTGACGAGGTAGGTCACGCCGTTTTTGATGACGTGCTCGTGCGGGCCGTAGCTCACGTATTTCACATCGGGGTTGGAAGGCACGCTCACCAGCTGGGCCTGCTCGTCGTCGCGGTCGAAGATGAGGGCGCCGGCTTTGGGCGTCATCCGGGCGAAAATGGCGAACTGCTCGCGGTAGTTTTCCTCCGTTGGAAACACGTTGATGTGGTCCCAACTAATGCCGGAAATCACCCCGATGTGGTGCTGGTAGAGGTGAAACTTGGGCCGACGGTCCACGGGTGAGGAGAGGTACTCGTCGCCTTCGATGATGATAATGGGCGCGTCGTCGGTGAGCTTCACCATCAGGTCAAAGCCTTCCAACTGCGCCCCTACGGCGTAGTCAAAGTCGCGGCCGTGGTGGCGCAGCACGTGCAGGATAAGGCTGGTGATGCTGGTTTTGCCGTGCGAGCCACCGATAACGATGCGCTGCTTGTCTTTCGAGGCCTCGTAGATGAACTCCGGGAAAGAGAAAATGCGCAGTCCCAGTTCCTGGGCGCGGTGCAGTTCGGGGTTGTCGGGGCGGGCGTGCATACCCACGATGACGGCGTCGAGGTCCTCGGTGATGCGGGCGGGGTCCCAGCCCATTTGGTCCGGCAGCAGGCCCGCCTGCTGGAGACGGGTGCGGGCGGGGTCGAAGATTTCGTCGTCGGAGCCGGTGACGTGAATGCCTTGGCGGTGCAGGGCCAGGGCGAGGTTGTGCATAATGCTGCCGCCCACCGCAATCAGGTGGACGCGTCGGTACGAAGGATAAGCCATGCGGGCAGTAGGAGGTACGCTACTTGAGGTACGGTGTGAAGCCGGACGGCAAAGGTAACGAAGCCAGGTTGGGTCAAGCCCTTTGGGGTGGGGGTAATTGAGGCAAAGTAGCGAAAACTCTGTCGGCAATCAACGGCGGCAAATACCCCATCGGGGCGTAGTTTTGTGGTCCTTTTCCGGTACTTTCGGACCGGGAGGACCTGCCGCACGATGATGGACGATAGCAACAGCCGCGTTAAACAACTGGCCGCCAGGGCCCATAAGGCCTGGAATAAGCCGGTGATGCCCGCCAGCCCTACGGGCAAGCTGCCGCCGCAAGCCCTGGACTTGGAAGCAGCCGTACTGGGTGCTCTGATGCTGGAAAAAGACGCGCTGACCAGCGTCATCGACATTCTCAAGCCCAAAAGCTTTTACAAAGAAGCGCACCAACAGATTTTCCAGGCCATCCTGAGCCTGTTCGATAAAACCGAGCCCATCGATATTCTGACGGTGACGCAGGAGCTGCGCTCCATGGGCACCCTGGAAATGGCCGGCGGTCCGCAGTACGTAGCCCAGCTAACGTACCGTATTCAGTCGGCGGCCAACATTGAGACGCACGCCCGCATCATCACCGAGCACGCCATTAAGCGCGAGCTGATTGCCATTGCCTCCACCGTCCACCGCGACGCCTACGAGGACACCCAGGACGTGTTCAACCTGCTCGACCAGACCGAGCAGGCGCTGTTTGAAGTGTCGGAATCGAACATTCGCAAGAACTTCGACGACATGCGTAGCCTGATGGGCAAGGCCATCAAGGAACTGGAAGAAAAAAGCAAGCAAACGGGCGGCCTCACCGGTGTAACGTCCGGTATGATGGCTCTGGACCGCGTAACGTCGGGCTGGCAGAAGTCGGACCTGATCATCATTGCGGCTCGCCCGGCTATGGGTAAAACCGCTTTCGTACTGTCTTGCATGCGCAATGCCGCGGTGCTGGACAAGAAAGCCGTGGCCTTCTTCTCGCTGGAAATGTCCTCGATTCAGCTCGTCAACCGTCTGATTTCGGCGGAAGCAGAACTGGATTCGGAAAAGATTAAGAAGGGCAACCTGGCGGATTACGAGTGGCAGCAGCTGAACCACAAGATTGCGACACTCTCCAACGCGCCCATCTTCATCGATGATACACCGGGCCTGAGCATCCGCGAGTTGCGCACCAAAGCCCGCCGTCTGAAGTCGCACCACGACATTCAGATGATCATCATCGACTACCTGCAGCTGATGACCGGCAACGGCGACGGACGCCCCGGCGGCAACCGCGAACAGGAAATTGCCTCTATTTCGCGGGCCTTGAAGGGTATTGCCAAGGAGCTGAACATCCCGGTAATCGCGCTGTCGCAGCTTTCGCGTTCGGTAGAAACCCGCGGCGGTGATAAGCGCCCACAGCTAAGCGACCTTCGCGAATCGGGTTCCATCGAGCAGGATGCCGATATGGTAATGTTCTTGTACCGTCCCGAGTACTACGGCATTACGGAGGACGAAATGGGCAACCCCACCCAGGGCGTAGGCGAGGTAATCATTGCCAAGCACCGTAACGGCGGCCTTGACAACGTACCGCTCAAGTTCATCGGCCGCTTTACCAAGTTCATGGACCTCGACGGCTCGGACTTCGCGCCTGAGGCCAGCTACAACACCGGCCAGCTGCCTGCCAGCTCCTTCGAAGACCCCGACCCTGGCTTTGCACCGGCGCCAAACACTATTCGCCTCGGTTCGCGCATGAACGATGCGCCCACGCCGCAGCCGTTCCCCAAAAGCAACTTCGGCAACGAAGACCCGCCATTTTAGGCGGCTGTCTCGCACCAGCAACAGCGCGTTTCGCCCAGCGGCAGGACGCGCTGTTTTATTATGCGGCCAAGCAAAACCCTTAGCTTGCCACGTTTTATATCGTCACCCTTCTCAATACTTGTTGTGAAATCTATTCTACTGCTGTTAGCTGGCCTTGGCGCGGGTACTGGCGCCTGGGCTCAGGCACCGGCCGCGCAGCCCGCTCACCCCTGGCTGCTAGGCGTAGGGCTAACATCCATGGCAGGCTATTACACTGGAACCAACGAGTCGATCGACGGGCTCACCTGGGCCCCTTCGCTGCACGGGCAGTTGGCGCTAGGCCCGCGGCTAGCGCTGCAGAGCGGGCTAGCCTACCAAAAGCGCACCACCGACCGCGACGAAAGCAGCGCTTCTGAGCGCTACGTGCAGCACAAGGTGCTTAAGTCGACGGTGGTGCCCGCGCTGCTGCGGTTTACTCTGGGCCGGGTGCCGCAAAAAGCGCAGTTTGCCCTGCTAGGTGGGCTTGCGTTCCGCCACTCCGACTTGGTAGACCGCGAAACCCGTTATTACCTGAATCCTGCCGCCTCCGGCACGTTTCAGAGCGAACGGGTGGAAAACCGCTTGGACGTGTTTCTTTCCATGGGGGCTGGGTTTCGCTACCAGCCGACCCCGCGGTGGGCGGGCCTGGCCGATGTAACGCTTAATCCGCGCTTGGGCGGCAGGCGCACCCAATACTACGAGCTGCTGCCCAGCGCCCTGCTTGCGGTGGGAATTGGCTATTGCCTGGGGACAACTCGCCCCTAAGCGGGGTAAATTTCACTTAAAACAAAACGGCCGCCGGAGTTCATTCCGGCGGCCGTTTGCTCGTTACTACGCGGCGTAGCTTAGCTTACGCTGCTTTTTTCGCTCTTTTTTCAGGCGGTTTAGCCACATAATCACGCCCGTGATAGGGAAGGTGAAGCCCAGCACGCACACGATAAGGGCAATAATCTTAGAAGGCATACCGTAAATGGCACCGGTATGTACCGGCTTGAAGCTGCGGCGCACACGCTGGCCCAGGTTGCGCTCCTCGAACGCCAGCTTGCCCAGCGGTTGACCGGTGTACTGATCGAGGTATAGCTCGTCAATGGCCCCCTCGTAAACGGCGTTGGCCTTGGTCGTCGCCACGCGTACGGCCTCTGAGGAGTCTTTGGGCAGGGAAATGGCGTAGGAAAGGGCCGTCGGTATCTGCAGACGAGCCACCGCGTAGGCTTGATCAAAGCCGATAGTGGAGCCCGGAACTTGGGCTACAAACGCGGACTTGGGTGCTTCCGGGCCTTTGGGGTCGGACTTGGTAACGGCGAAGATGCCGTTGTTGAACCACTCAAACGACCACGCTAGGCCAGTGAAGGCAAACACAAACAGAAACAAAGCCGAGTAAAATCCTAGTACGATGTGCAGGTCGTGGTTCAGGCGCTTCCAACTGGCATCCCACTTCACGGTGAGGCGTTGCTTGAGCACCTTGCCGGTAGCAGGAAACCACAGCACAATGCCCGTCAGGATGATGAACAGGAACATGATGGTGCTTACGCCCACGATGAGCTTGCCCACAGGCCCGCCCACCATGCCGCGGTGCAGGGCCATTACGGAGAAGAAAAAAGTGTCGCGGTACACGTACGGGCCTACTACAGCGCCGGTGTAAGGATTCACGAAGTACTGTGGGCCGCGGCCACCTTCGCCGCCACCTTTGCCCCCCTTTTCGCCCTTACCTTCCTTGTCGCCTTTTCCGGCTTGAGCACTGCGTGCACCCTCACCACGCTGTTCCCCACCACCGCTTCGCATACCACCTTCTTTGCCACCGGGGCCACCCGGGCCACCGGCCAAGGTGATTTCGGCAGTGCGGAGCGGGTCGGCGTAGAGCTTCACGCTGGCCACTTTGGCCTTGGGCACTTGCGCCTGCACAGCGGCCACCATCTGCTCGGGCGAGAGGCGCTGCGCGCCCTGCTGCTCCACAAAGTAGCGCTCTGGGTGCAAGCGCTGCTCCAATTCTTTCTCGAAGACGAGCACCGCGCCGGTCAGGCACACAATGGCGATGATGAGCCCTGAAACCAAGCTGAGGTACAGGTGAATGTTGCGGAAGAAAACCTTCATTGGATGTGCGGTGGCTAGGTATGCCGAACCCACCGAACCAAGGGGCCCGATGGGTTGGCGGCATTGAAGTGGGGATTAGCGGGTGAAGCTTAGAGTTTGTAAGAAAGCGTAGCCGAGTAATTGCGCGGGGCAATGGGGTTGACGCTGTTGTCGTCGTGCATGTTGTAGCTCAACTCATTCAGCAGGTTAGCAAGTTTCACGCGCAGCGAAAAGCGGTTGTAGGCGTAGCCCAGCGAGGCATCAAGCTGCGTGTAATCAGGAATGCTGATGAACTTGTTGGCATCGACGCCAGTCTGCCAGGGGCGGCCGGTGCTGGGGTCGAGCAGGCGCGGGTTGCGGCCCGCCAGCTTGTCGCCTACATAGTAGCCGGTGATGCCAGCCGTCAGGCCTTTGAGCACCGTATTTTCGAAGGTGTAGAACACGCTGGCGTTGGCGGTGTGCGCGGGGTTGTAGCGCAGGCGGCTGCCGTTCTCAAAGATGTTGCTGTTGGTATAAGCGGTATTGTTGTAGCTGTAGCCCGCAATTACCGACCAACCCATTACGGGCTTGCTCTGAATGTCCACCTCTACGCCCTTGCTGGTTACTTCACCGGCCAACTCCTGCGGGTTAGTGGTATTGGTAGCGCCTTGGAAGCGTGGATCGGTGGGCAGTACGCTCTGGATCTGGTTGCTGTTGACGATGCGGTAAGCCGTTACATTGGCCGACAGCGCGCCGTTGAATAGGTCGTTTTTCACGCCCACTTCGTACTGATCGATGATGGACGGCGGCAGTGGTTGGCCGTTCAGGTCGGCCACCGTGTTGGCCTGTGGGCTAAAAGAATTGGCGTACGAGGCAAACAATGACATCGTCTTCAGGGGCTGATACACCAGGCCTAGGCGCGGGGAGAAAGCGTTGTCGTAGCGACGGTTGAGTCTTAGTTGGCCTGCCAGCGGAGGCTGATTGTTGGGCTGAGGCTGACGGTTTACCACCGTGTTGTAGTAGTACACGTCGCTGGGCGTTTCCTGGTAGCTCCAGCGTAGTCCTACCAAGGCTTTTACTTTGTCGCTGAAGCTTAACAAATCTTGAACATAGAAGCCGGCGCGGCGGGTACCGGCTTTAGTGAGGATGTTGCGTTCCAGATCATCAAAGCCCTGCAGGCGCAGCGTGGGCTGCGAAATTTCCTTGGTCGGATCGAGCAGGTTGATGGCGTCGTAGGCGCTGATGGCCTGGTTGGGGTTGTTCGGAGTGGCCGGGTTGGTATAATTCAGCGTGTTAGTCTGGTACTGGTCGGCGTCGGCCCCAACTAAAAGGGTATGCCCTAGGAAGCCGGTGTGGAAGTTACCGGTCAGGTCCAGCTGGGCCAGGAAGTAGTTTTCGTCGGTCTGGGTGCGCTGCAGGCCGCGGTTCCAGTTGCCGTAGTTAGCCCCCGGCGTAATGATGCCTACCGGACGGGTAGCGGTGCGCAGCTCGTTGTCGTAGCGCTGGAAACCGGCCACCCCGCGCACTTGCCAGGTGTCATTTAGGCGGGAGGTAATGGTAGCGGTGGCGCTGGTCTGCGAGGTGGCGTTGTTTGCCCCAGGCACGTTCAGGAAACGGGTGCGCGAGGGCTGAAACACGTAATCGACGGCGCCAATGCCGAAGTCCGGCGTGCGGTTGTCGCGCAGGTAGTCGCCTTCCAGCAGCAGGTCGGTTTTGGGCGAAAGTTTGAAAATCAGCGACGGGTTCACGTAAAAGCGGTCCGACTTCACCTCGTCGCGGAAGCCGTTGCCCTGCTCGTAAGTCCCGTTCAGGCGGTAGGCTACTTTGTCGCTGCCCGCTACGGCGCCGTACACGTCCACCATCGGCTTCCAAAAACCGAAGGAGCCTACGCGCAGTCCCACCGCGCCGCCTTGTTCAAACTTGGGCTTCTTGGTCACCAGATTCAGCACGCCACCTGCGGCCACGTTGCCGTACAGGATGGCGGCGCTGCCCTTCAGCACTTCCATGCTTTCCAAGGACGAAGCCTCGGGCATCACGCCGTTGTTAAAGCGGATGCCGTTCTTAAAAGTGTTATTGGAACCGTAAGCAAAGCCACGGCTGCCCAATTCCTCCTGCGTGCCGCCAGTGGTACTGGTAACGTACAGGCCCGGCGTATTCACGATGGCGTCGCTCAGGCGCAATACTTGCTGCTGCTCCAGTGTCTGCTGATTCACGGTCACCACCGCCTGGGGCAGGTCCATGGGCCGAATAGGCATTTTGCTTACGCCGGTAGGGCGTTGGTTCACGGTGCGTGTCTCGATGATGGTCACCTCCGAAAGCTGCTGTGAGCTTTTAACCAGCGAAATCGTCGGCAGGCTCACGGTGCTGCGGTTCGGCACGTCCACCTCGATTTCCTGCGTCACGTAGCCCAGATAAGCTACGGCCAGCGTCTGTTTGCCGGTGGGGAGGCGCAGGCGGAATGAGCCGTCGGCCTCCGTGCTCGTGCCAATGGCCGTGCCCTTCACCATCACCGAAACTTGCTCTGCGGACTGCCCATCGGCTAGCACCACGCGGCCTACTACTTGTCCATGCGCTGCATAAGGATTAGTCGTGGGTTCGTCGCCGGGTTGATGATTATAAGCCAGCAAAGACTGTGCATTGACAGTTAGCGGAGCTAGGGCAAAAAGCAAGAAGGGCAGGGCGCGCGGCATTTGATATTTAGATTGTTTCTAAAGTGATGCAAAGCAACGCGCTGTTTAGATAGAATCCAAATAAAGAATTACGGGCTAGGTGCTTTTTAGGAAATAAGTGACGAAAATCATTTCCTAACGTCGGGCTGGACTTAGGCTTTCTGCTTGATAATCAGGTCGCAAAAACAAGGCACTGAAACGTGACGTTCCAGTGCCCTATGCAATGATCAGGTAGAAATCTAGGCGACTACTGCCGCCTTTTCCAGCTCAAAAGCTTCGGCCAGCAATTCGTAGGATCGTCGTCGATCCTCAAAATCGGCTGTGATAGTCACGGCTACAATTTCTTCCACCCCGTAAGAAGCCGCCAGCTGCGTAAGCTGCTCGTGCAGTTGCTCGGGAGTACCGCTGATGATGCGGCCGCGGTTATGCGCCAGCCGGCCCCGCTCTTCGAGCGAGTAGTCGTAAGCCAAGGCCTCCTCGTACGTCGGGAATGGGCCTCGCTGGCCTTGCTCGATGCGCAGCATCTGCAGCTCCATGGAGGCGCGTAGCTGCTGCGCTTTCTGATCGGTATCGGCGCAGAGCACAAATACGGCCACGTTGGCGGTGGGTGCCTGAAAGAATTCCGACGGCCGAAACCGCTCCTTATATAGCTGCATCAGCTTTGGGCCGCCGTTGGGGTTGATAAACTGCGCAAAGGAGAAAGCCAAGCCCAAGTGCGCCGCAAACAGGCCGCTTTGTCCGCTAGAGCTGAGCAGCCAAGGCTCGGGCACAGTAGGCGTTTGGGGCATGGCCTTCACCTTATCGTGAATGGTATCGGTCACCACTTCGTCGCGCAGAAAGGCTTTGAGGTCCATGAGCTGCTCGGCAAAGTCTTCGTCGCGGAAAGTATTGGCGGGATTGAGCACGTGGGCCGTGACGCGGTCGGTGCCCGGCGCGCGGCCGATGCCGAGGTCGATTCGGCCTGGGAACAAGGTTTCGAGCATGCGAAAGTTCTCCGCCACTTTCAGCGCCGAGTAATGCGGCAACATTACGCCGCCCGAGCCCACCCGGATGCGCTCCGTCTGACCTGCAAGGTGTGCAATGAGGACTTCCGGCGTGGAGCCCGCCAGAAAAGCCGTATTGTGGTGCTCCGATACCCAGTACCGGCTATAGCCCAGGCGGTCGGCCAGGCGGGCCAGCTCCACGGTTTCCAGTACAGCTTGCCGCGGCGTAGTGCCCGGCCGAACCGGTGACTGGTCGAGTATACTCAGGCGTATTTTTAGGGAAGTTTCCATAGATGCCGGTAAGCCTGCTTAACCGGTGGAGTGGGGCAGAGGTTCAGCTAAAGGAAAGACCGGCGGTTGGCTCTGCATACAGGGCTGTTGCGCATATTGCACCATGACCGCCAGCTCGCTAAGTCTGTTTCGAAGCTATTTTCAGCAAAAACTAGCTTTGTCTGACGAGCAGCTCATGGCAGTCGAAGCGCTGTTTGAGCCACGCACCCTGCTGCGGCATGAGCTGTTGCAGCACGCGGGTGAATTGGCGCGGGTAGGGGCCTTTGTGGTGCGCGGATGCCTGCGCAGTTACGTCATAGATGGCAAAGGCAAGGAGCATATTCTGCAGTTCGCGCCCGAGCAGTGGTGGATTGCCGATCAAAACAGCTTGACGCGCCAGGAGCCGGCCATGTTCTACATCGACGCCGTGGAACCCGCCGAGGTGATGCTGTTTGACGCGACGTTTTACCGCAAGCTAAGCCACATCACGCCCGGCTTCCCCACCTTTTTTACCACGCTGCTCCAAAATAACATGCGCACCATGCAGCGCCGCTTGGTACTTACACTTAGCGCCTCGGCCGAAGAGCGGTATCTGGATTTTCAGCACACGTACCCCATGCTGGCCCAGCGCCTGCCGCAGCGCATGATAGCTGCGTACCTGGGCGTCACGCCCGAGTCGCTGAGCCGCATCAGGCGGGATTTGGCGGGGCAATAGCAGGTAGCTAAAACTAAGGTTAGGACCGATTCTGCCTGTCTTTCTCAGGCCTATAAATGGCAGCACGGAAATCGGCTTGGCATCCAGGGCAAAGCAAACAACCTCACCGTGTGAGAATGAGCTCATATTTAGCAAGGTTCTCACTCGTCACCATGACCGGGGAAACTACGAGTTTACCCCGATCAACTCCATCATCTGCCTAGCTATCCAACTCATTTCTTACCATACATCAAGGCACCGGCCCTAAGGCCCAAGGTACCTTTGCATAGTACCTGACAGAACCATACAATGGACCGCAAGACGTTTCTGAAAACGCTGGCCGTTCTGCCCTTTGCCTCAGCCATGAATCTGCAAGATCTTCATACCGTTTCTTCCTCGTTTCAGAAAAGTGCGAAGATGCCGGTGCTTTTCATCGGGCACGGCTCGCCGATGAACGCGTTGGAAGACAATTCCTTCACCCGCGCCCTTAAGCAAATGGGCGAGGACATTCGCAACAAGCAAAAGCCCAATGCCATCCTCGTGGTGTCGGCGCATTGGCTTACACGCGGTTCCTTCGTGACCCTGAACGAGCGGCCCGAGACCATCCACGACTTCGGGGGCTTTCCGCAGGCGCTGTTCGATATGCAGTACCCCGCGCCTGGCTCTCCAGAGTATGCGCGGCAGGCCATAGCGCTGGTGCCCGATCTGCACGGCTCCGACGAGTGGGGCCTCGACCACGGCACCTGGACGGTGTTGCACCACCTCTTCCCGGCGGCCGATGTGCCGGTGTTTCAGCTTAGCCTGGACTTCCACAAAGCGCCCGAGCAGCATTTTGCCCTTGCCGCGCAACTGCAGGAACTGCGTAAGCGCGGTGTACTCATCGTGGGTTCCGGCAATGTGGTGCACAACCTGCGTCAGAGCATGCCCAAACTTATGGCCGGCGACGCCACGCCCTACGACTGGGCCGTGGAGTTCGATGAGTATGTAAAGCGCAAAATCGATCAGCGCGACTTCCGTAGCCTCTTCGATGTGCAGAAAGCTGGTGCCAGCGGCCCGCTCTCCGTACCCACCCCTGACCATTATTGGCCCTTGCTCTACACGCTGGCACTAGCCGATAAAGATGAGCCCATTACGCACACCTTTGAGGAAGTCTCCTTCGGCGGGCTAAGCATGCGCACGGTGGCTATTGGGTAAGCATCATGTTATTATAGATGTCATCTACTTCGCATCCACTTGCTAGCATTACTACTCTATATAATACTGGGTTTTCAAGAGAGGCCCTTTCCTAGCCTTATGCTTTAAATAACAGCTAGCCAATTGGGCTTAACGCAAGGTTAGGGTATGTTAACAGTCACGCACCATAGCCGGTAGCGGCTAGGTTTACGAAGACGAGGAAATGAAAGGCGTATTTATCGTAGCGGGAGACCACACGGCGAAATTGCTTGAGGCAGGCATAGAGGCGCTCTAGGCGGTGGCGCTGCGCGTTGTAGGCACGCGGGCGGGGGCGCTTACGCTGGGGCATGATGACGGCGTGCGTGTCTGGGCGGGCTAGTTTTACGACGAGCGGGGCGGCATCATGGCGCTGGCCGGCCATGAGGAAGCAGCGGCCTTTGGCCACTGCGTGCTTCATACTTAGCCCGGCACGGCTGCTGTACTGTTATGTTGCGCGCCCCGGCAGCATGCTGGTGCGCCCGCTCCATAGTGGAGTACACCCGTGGCGCGTGCAGCGTCGACTCGTCCTGCAGCGCTTCAAACAGTCGCTGTCCATTCCGGCTAGGTACCAGCGCCGGAATGAACGCGAGTGTAGGTGGTGTGCTAGCTGCCGCGCTAATGGGACAGGGACCGCCACCGCGCCCTGTTGCGCATTAGCCACAGCACCGCTTCCACCAACTGCCGGTTGTCGCGCCCGCCACTGGTGCCTGATCAGCCCGGCAACAAGGGTGCCAGCCGCGCTTATGAGCATCTATCTACATCGACTCTATCCAAGATGCTCAACTCAAGATTCTCACACCTATTGGTTACACTTCCTAGCCTCTTAGGAGGTGCCTTAACAGTCACGGATGGTCAAGTACAGGTACCGCCCTTGAGTGGGTTGGTGCTGAAGAACTGACCGAGCATTTGCCCTAGCCTCAACGACGGCCAGTATTTAAGGGGTACTCAGGTGATGTGCATGCCCTTTAAAAAAATAGGAACTTATTGAACCTAAGCCTTGCCCAAAGTGTCTATCTGGAAGCGCCAGCAAAAAGTGCGGCGCTTTACTCGGTTTCCCCACGCCACAAGGAGGGGGACGGCCACCGGCGGAAGCGTTGCCATATTTTTTCCGGCGCGGTGAACTTCCCCAAGTGCTTCAGGGTTAGGTCTTGGGCGCACCGGGGGCCGCGCTTGCAGAAGTGCAAGCACCTGGAAAAAGCACCGAGGGTATTGCGGGTTCGGAAATGACCTGGTACTTTTGTCCTCCCGATCAAACGGAACGGGGCAGCGAGCGAGGAAATCGACACGCTCCG